>CABYJX010000007.1 GCA_902519405.1 uncultured Gammaproteobacteria bacterium | reverse complement strand
TGACCACTGGCACTGGTGGTTACGAGAAACTAGAGATAAGAGAAGTTCCAACTCCTCAAATAAAACCAGGTGAGGTATTAGTCAAAGTCCTAGCAGCAGCGATTAATAATACAGATATTAATACTCGTCTTGGATGGTATGCAAGTGAAGTAGGTGAGTCTACTGAACAATTAAGTGTCAATATCGGCTCTATAAATCATGATATGCAGAAAGCTTCTGGATGGAACTCAGAGACGCAGTTTCCGTTAATTCAAGGTGCTGATTGTTGTGGTGTGGTAATTAAGGCGGCTAACAAAGATACACAAACTCTGGTTGGCAAAAGAGTATTAATAAGACCATGCACTGCGATAAAAAATCAATATGGCGACAATTCTTCAGTTTGGATGGGATCTGATTTTAATGGCTCATTTGCAAATTTCCTTTCAATATCGGCAAGTGAGGCTTTCCAAATTTCAAGTAATCTGACTAATGAAGAGCTTGCATCAATTCCATGTACGTTTGGGACTGCAGAGAATATGCTCACCAGAGCTAGGGTAACAGATAAACATCATTTGCTCATAACGGGTGGGTCTGGTGGTGTAGGTAGAGCTCTCATACAGCTAGCTAAGGTACGAGGAGCAAAAGTTACTGCGATTAGTTCTGGCGAGAAATGTCATCTTGTAAAGGCATTCGGTTGTGAGGAGGTTTTTGACAGAACAGCGCCCGACTCTATATTTTTAGAGCGCATTAAAAAGGCAGAAAATAGCTTCGATATAATTCTTGATACAGTTGGTGGTATACTTTTCCCAAAGATTTTCTCCACTATTCGGTCTGGGGGACAATACATTTCTAGCGGAGCAATCGGAGGACCTGTCGTTAATCTAGATCTCAGACAGTTATATCTTAAAGATATAACAGCGATTGGTTGCACCTCCTGGATGCGAAATACTTTTCAGAAAATTATAAAGCTGATCGAAACAAGCCAAATCGTTCCCACAATTCACAAATCATTCCGACTAACAGATATTGTGCAAGCACAGAAAATGTTTGTTGAACAAAAACCCTTTGGGAAAATAATCTTGATGCCTACGGAATAATACTTTGAATTTCTCTAGCAATTTATATAAAAAACCAAAAAATCAACTTCTTAGTTTACCCACCAAAATAGAGTAACCTTAAAAAATGAGAGTAAGTTCATACTAATTAGGATATGAATAAACAATTTATAGAAGATAATTTAATCATAAGACCGTGTGGAAAATCTGACACGTTAACCATCTTCACCTTAATACAGCGCTTAGCCCTTGATCAAAAAAAAGCATGTGAGTTCACCGCTAGACTCGAAGATTATAAAAACATCTTCGATAATCCCTCCCTAAGCATCAATGCCGTTATAGCCGAATATCAAGAGAAGGCTATTGGTATATGTTTATACTTCTTTAGTTATTCTACCTGGCGAGGAGAGACTGGACTGTATATACAGGACTTATTTGTTGACGAACATTACAGGCGGAACAATGTAGCAAATAAATTAATTTCAAGAGTGGCACTTGATGGCTCCAATATGGGTGCAGCATTTATGAGACTCGCAGTAAGTAATTCAAACAATCAAGCACAGCGATTTTATTCTAGTATTGGTCTCAAAGAAGCTTCTCATGAGACAATTTATGCAGCTTATGATTCAGCGTTCCAGCGGATAAGAGATTAACTTTGTCACTCAATAAGATTAGTACTTCTATCAGCACTGTACTGGTGGTAGGTGCCTCTGGCTACATCGGACAGCATGTCGTTTTAAATCTTCTCGAAAAAGGGCTCAGCGTTATTTGTATAATTAGAAGAAATTCAAATATTGATGAAGAGCTGAGATGCAAATATAGACGACTTAAAATTCTGGTGGTGGATTTAAATAATACCGAGGAATTAGAAATATTAAACGATAACTGCCCTCCTTTTGATGCAGTCATTTCATGTATAGGAAGCAAAACTGGCGGTATCCGAGATTCTTGGAGTTCTGAGTATCTTGCAAATCTAAGTATTCTTAGGCTCGCGTTTGAACGATCTGCTAAAAGATTTGTTTTACTTTCAGCCATCTGTGTTCAAAAACCAAAACTTCACTTTCAGCGAGCAAAACTTGCTATAGAAAATGAACTAATTCATTCGGGTATTATCTATACGATAATTAGGCCTACGGCTTTTTTTAAATCCTTATCAGGTCAGGTAGACAGGGTAAAATCTGGAAAAAGGTTCATCATTTTTGACGAAGGTATGAATAACTCGTGTAAGCCTATATCTGAGCACGACTTGGCAGAGTTCTTATGCGGCTCCCTAACCAACCCAAAACAGCAAAATAAAGTTTCTATGATCGGTGGTCCATCCCCAGCGCTTACTCCCCTAGCCCAAGCCAGAATGCTATTTAAATTAGCTAATAAAAACCAACGATACTTAAAAATTCCCTCAAAAATTTTTAAAATTTTCCAAGCGATTTTAACTCCGCTCTCTTATTTTTCTTTGCGCGTGCAAGACAAAATCGAGTTTCTAAAAATTGCACACTATTACGCTACTGAATCTATGCTTTATTGGGAGGAAGAAAGCGAAGAATATTCGTCAGATAAGACTCCTGAGTTTGGAACAGAAGATTTGCGAACTTTTTATACTCAAATATTAACCAATGGCCTTGAAAAGCAACATCTAGGAGAGCATAAACTATTCTGAATTTATTTAGCTAAATATCTCATTGCATCCTCTAAACCATTTAGTGTCAGCGGATACATTCGTTTATTCATAATTTGATAGGTCATACCGATCGATTGTGTAAAATCCCAATCTTGCTCCGGGACTGGATTTAACCAAACAACTTTATCGTACGTATTTAATAATCGATTCATCCAGAGCTCTCCAGGTTCATCATTCCAATGTTCTACGGATCCGCCTGGTTGAACAATTTCGTAAGGAGACATCGATGCATCGCCAACAAATATGACTCTATAGTCATGGCTATATTTATGCAAAATATCCAGCATATTAGATCTCTCATTATGACGACGAATATTATTTTTCCAAACACTTTCATAGATAAAGTTGTGAAAATAAAAGAGCTGCATATATTTAAATTCGTTTCGAGCGGCGGAAAACAATTCCTCGCACACTCTAATGTGAGGATCCATAGATCCCCCTACATCAAAAAAGAGGAGCACCTTGACAGCATTCCTCCTTTCAGGGACCATCTTAATGTCTAAAAGACCGGCATTCTTCGCCGTAAATGAAATTGTGCTATCTAAATCTAATTCGTCTGTCGACCCGGTCCTGGCAAACTTACGAAGCCTGCGGAGTGCTAATTTTATATTACGAATTCCTATCTGGATATTATCATCTAGATCCTTAAAATCCCGTCTATCCCATACCTTTACTGCTCTACTGTTCTTACCATTAGGGCCCACACGAATTCCTTCAGGATGATATCCTTCCTGTCCAAAGGGGGACGTGCCGCCAGTACCTATCCATTTGCTACCTCCCTGATGCCGCTCCTTTTGTTCCTCTAGTCTCTTCTTGAACTCCTCTATCAACTTGTCTAACCCGCCTAAAGATTCTATCTTGGCCTTATCTTCCTCCGACAACTGCTTTAAGAATTCACTTCGGAGCCAATCGTCTGGAATCAGTGCCTCTATGACCCCATCTAAACTATCTAATTCATTAAAATGATTGCTGAACGCCTTATCAAATCGATCAAAATATTTTTCATCTTTTACTAAACAGGTACGACTAAAAAAATAAAACTCATCTAAGTTTCCAAAAGCTATATCCCGTTTTAGGCCTTGCATCAAGTCAAGTAGCTCTCTAGTGGTTACGGGTACTCCCGCATCTCGTAGGCCATGAAAGAAATTAACTAACATTTGTTAAGAAGAAGTCTCACGTCTATGCATGAATGCCAATCTCTCTAACATATGGACATCTTGCTCATTTTTTAATAATGCGCCATAAAGTGGAGGGATCGCCTTAGTAGCATCCCTATTTTTCAGAATTTCGTCTGGGATATCATCTGACATTAGTAGCTTAAGCCAGTCTATGAGCTCGGACGTAGATGGTTTTTTCTTTAAACCGGGGATGGAGCGCAAATCAAAAAATACTTCTAATGCATCCTGCACTAAAGCTTGTGCAATATTGGGATAATGGACATCAATAATCTTACCCATAGTCTCCCTACTGGGAAAATTAATGAAGTGGAAAAAACAGCGCCGTAAAAAGGCATCTGGAAGCTCTTTTTCATTATTACTAGTTATGACGATAATTGGTCTATTCTTTGCCTTGATAGTTTCACCAGTCTCGTAAACGTAGAACTCCATTCTATCTAACTCTACGAGAAGGTCATTTGGAAACTCTATATCTGCCTTATCAACCTCATCTATCAAAAGAACCACCTGATTTTCTGACGTAAATGCCTCCCAAAGTTTTCCACGTTTGATGTACTGCGAGATATCTTTGACTTTTTCGTCACCTAATTGAGAATCTCTTAACCGGGATACCGCGTCATATTCATATAATCCTTGTTGAGCCTTTGTAGTACTTTTTATATGCCACTGTATAAGATCTAGTCCCAGTCCATCAGCAATCTCCTCAGCTAGCATAGTCTTTCCTGTTCCTGGTTCACCTTTTATTAATAACGGTTTTTGCAGCTCCACTGCTGCATTTACTGCCATTTGAAGATCATCAGTTGCCACATACTTATCAGTTCCCTCAAATTTCATATTAACGAGCCTGCTAAAAATTTGTCAGAGAGATTAACCACTGCTTAAGGACGAATCAAGTTCGATTTTCCGGATAAAGGTTATTAAAATCAAAAACCTCACTCCAAGCTACTAGTGAAAGAGAGTCTTCTTAGCCATTTCTCCTTTTTTTGCGCTGAAATTCGCCTAAGCACAAGCAGGAAAATAGAAAGAGAAATTAAAAATACAAAAACAGCAAGAATTATTTTGGTAGATGGATACATATATGAAGTAGCTCTAATTAAATTTTCTCGGGTATTAATTTCGCTATCAGCTAAGGCGAATACATCAATATCAATTGGAAATATCCTTCTGAATTCTCTTCCCGTCAGTCTAAAACTCAAGTGATATCTGCCAACTTTTCTAAACCCAGGTACCATCACGCGAAGGTCTCCATTCAGGAGTGGTGCCAATTCCTCAACATTTATTATCCTAGTTTCCCCTCCGAGCATAGTGGTGGTGGTTAAATCAAACTTCAATGAAGACAAGAACGCTAAATCCGTAATTTTTTTACCTTTAAAGTTAAGCCAAGCCCTAAACTCATTTTCACTACCCACTGGGATACTACTTGGATACTTTAAAGCCTCGATCGTGAGATCTGAAAGCACCGTAACCCTAGCCTTGTAAGTATGGTTGCTGTGTATTGACCAAGCTCCAATACCAGGATTATCGACAGTAAAAATCATGTACTCTTTCTGCTTAAACCAAGCAGATTCCTCGGAAATTCTAGTTTGGCTATAGCGCTTTCCGTTGGGACTGACTATTTCAATGCTATTTTCTTTATTGGAGAGAAAAACTAAGAGTGTAAATTCGCGAACTGATTCATCTATATAAAACTTATCTTTGGTCACTGGGATAAAGGATCTATTTTCTATGGTATTTAACGTATTCACGTATATCTCAGCGAGCTCTTCAGGCTTTTCTGTGTAATAAGATAATCCAGAAGTTATGTAAGAAATGTTACTCAGGAACCTTTTATCAGCCCTCCGTTTTAGCGCTATTGTATGTATAGGGACGTTAATTTTCGAGTGATTGTCAGCTATATCACGAAGAAATTCAGATGATGCCGCGGCATTTACAATGGGTGAAGAGGAAATTTTAAGTCCCCCATCAGTTAACAAGATAATTCCCGCACCGTACTTACTCGTACCTAGATCAGAAATGTCATATAAAGCCTTATCTACAGCATGGGGTATGTTGACGCCTTGATCGATATTTTTTACCTCAATCTTCTCGATTATGCGCAATGCATCTGCCCGCCAGGCATCATCCACGACCCCATGAGGTATGAGGGGTACAATCTTATCGGAGAAGAACCAAACACCTGCCTTAGCACCACTTGGTATGAGCTTTATTAATAGTAGTAAACTAGAAATTCTATAGTTTTCGGAATCTGATTCTTGCATGCTCCGAGAATTGTCGATTAAAACACGAATGTCAGGAGACAAATTGTTATTAATCGACGATGCCTCTTCTGACAAGACAAAAAGTATTAGAGAAAAAAAAAGATAGCAAAATAATAAGGTATATCTCCTGCTTACTAGGAACATAAATTTACCACTTATTTGCGCCGCCTAAAGAAAATTGATCGGACTACCAGTAACAAAAAACTAAGAAATATTGAAAAAATAACTCCAAAGGTAAGCGGACGAATCGCATGCGCAGCAGCATCGAAACCATTTATAAAAAATTGAAATACTGCAACAATAACTGCGGGCGCCATTGTCGTCACGCCATCAGCAGGATAGGCAGGAATCAAAAAAATACTTAAAGACATCAAGAATAAAGTAACTCTTATGCCTAAAGTTAACCAGCGGCGAACAAAATAAATTAGTAACAGAGATAACAAAAATCCACTACCTAAGTAGATATAAATTGCATACATGTAGGATGTGTCAGTCAACATAAAGGATATCACTTCATTATGAGATGGGAACTTGGATTTTATCCCTTCTTGTTGGAACAGTAAAAACAATGATCTATGGAGCTAATATGTTTAGATGGCTGCAGAAAGGTATTCTTGGTATTATTACTTGTTTTGCAGAAAATGACTCGAACGCTCTTTTAATCGTTGGATCACCAACCTATCCCTCCATCCATTCCAGTAATTAGGGAATCTTTCTTTTTTTCCATTACAAATATCTAATAATAAAGGGTAATCTCGAGATCGAATTAATATTTCTGGCACAGTCCCAAGCTCCAAAGCTATTTCTTGGACAAAGGATTTGAGCGATTTAACTTGTCCTCTTTTCTCCTTACTAAGGGGGTCGGGTTTTAACGGAGGAAGTTCAAGCTCCGTCTTAGCTAAACACTGTTTGAAGAGGTCTGTAATCTCTCCGCCAAATTTCTTCTTAATGTCCGCTGGCAAACCTTTAATGTTTCCTAAACTATGGCGGGTACAGGGAAACATTTCTAGAAGGCGCAAACAGGCTTTATCATCGATAATCCAACGTCTAGGTAGGTCTCTCTCCTTAGCCTGGAGTTCTCTCCATCTAGATAGTGCATACAGCCCACAAAGTTGAAGACGAGAAAGCTTCCTTCCTCCAGAAATCCTCAAGTGATCATACTCATGTACCTTATTTAAATCTTCAATAAGCGCCTGTCCATCAGATAATATCCAATCAGTCTTACTATCAAGGTCACTCTTTTCAATGAGGTTACGCCAGATTATGTCTAGGTAATAAACATCCTGGGTCGCATATTTCACTTGCGCGTTAGTAAGAGGTCGTTGAAGCCAATTTGATCGCGTCTCAGTTTTATAAAGTTCTACTGAGCAAAGTTCTGAAACTAACTTGCTGTAACTAAGCATGAATCCCATACCCAGCAATGAAGCTGCTATTTGGGTATCAAAAATTGGCTCTGGAAGTGTTCCAATCCAATTATTGAGAACCTCTAGATCTTCTGCACAACTATGAAAAACTTTAATGGTATCAACGTCTTCAAATAGATCACGTAAAGGACTTGGGTCAGAAATCCTTAAAGGATCTAATAAAAACGTATTACCTCCAACACATAGCTGAAGGAGTGCAAGCTGAGGATAAAATGTTCGTTCTCTTAAGAATTCCGTATCCATAGCAACGGCGTGCTCTCTGCTAGCCAAAGTCACTACCTCACGAAGTGAAGCATTATTATCAATCCATTGCCAGTCCACTTATTTTATTATTGGCCTCCGTCCAGATAAGGCATGCGCTAACGTATTTGAATCTACATACTCTAGCTCTCCACCTATAGGAACTCCGTGAGCAATCCGAGAGATCTCGATGCCTTGGAGTTCGACTAGCTTGGTTATATAAAAGGCAGTAGCTTCACCTTCTACTGTAGGATTCGTTGCTAAGATTACCTCTTTTATTTCCTCTGCTGTTATCCGCTCCTTAAAATATCCAAGACCTATATCATCAGGGCCAATCCCGTCCAAGGGTGACAAGTAGCCCATAAGAACAAAATATAAACCCCTGTAGGTACCACTTTGCTCTATAGCAAAGACATCCGCAGGATTCTCTACTACGCAAATCATAGATCGATCTCTACGGGGATCTGAACAGATCTTACAAATCTCGCCTTCGGAGAGATTCCTGCATGATTTACAGTTACCAATCTTTTCTAGCGCTATTTTTAATGCTTCGGATAAAACATTAGCACCATACCGATCTTTTTCGATTAGATATAATGCCATCCTTTGAGCAGATTTATTCCCAATTCCCGGAAGACAGCAAAATGCAGCTACTAAGGATTCAAATGCCGACATATCGCTCATTTTTTTCTTAGAAAGGTAACTTGATACCACTGAGAGCTTTAAAGTTATCTGCTAACCCCGACATGGCAGATTGATTATTCTCCTCTACTTTTTTTACTGCATCATTTACGGCCGCTGCCAGCAGATCCTCTAGCACTTCCTTCTGTTCTACTAAAATACTTTTATCAATATCTATTCGATTAACATTGTAACGGCCATTCATGATCACACTGACTAAACCGGCCCCAGAGCTACCGACAACCTCTATCGCACTAATTTCTTTCTGCTTTTTCGAAAGTTCAGATTGCATTTTTTGCGCTTGCTTAAGCAAGTCCGACAAAGACTCCGTCATTATCCTGTATCCTATTTTATTTAAGTGGCATTATAGACCCTGGATCAAGTTTTCCATCAAACCTGTCAATTAAACCTTTAAGATTTTGGTCCTTACTGACTGATTCTTGCGCTTGTCGCTGTTTCGCCGCTTTAATACGAGAGGCTTTCTGTGCCGGAGTCTCGGAACTAGGATCTCCTATCTCAATAATCAAAGAAATATCTTTTTTAAAGTAAAGGCGCAGTTTGTTCTGAATTTTTTCTAAATGCCGATCTTTGAACAGGTCGGAATGGTTTTTATCCAATACAAGCAACATACTAGTATCAATGAAATGGCTTATAGAACAGTGAGATGCGATGCTGTGTGCTATCCCAGATAATCCCAATTTATCAAAAATTTCATTCCAATCTGACGAAAGAGATTCACGATTTCCTGGCTTGTCTTCTTGAGCAACTTCAAGAGTTTTTTTGTTGGACGTCGCAGACCCCGTTTCTTCGGGACTTATATCATCACTAATTGCAGTTTTTTGTTCAAAATCACATTGTAAATCTGCTACTTGAAAATCTTCATCAATAACCGCTTGCGGTCTAAAAGCGATCATACGAAGAATTATCATCTCGAAACCCACTCGCAGATCTGGAGCAAAAGTTAAATCACGTTTTCCATTTATAGACGTCTGATAATATAGCTGAACATCATCAGGCGTAAGCTGCTCGGCCATGGAATCTATAAAATCTATGTGCTCAAGATATTGGTTATCAATACCAGGTACCGCTTGACTAATCGCAATTGCGTGAATCAGTGCAATCAAATCATCTAATGCTAACTTAAAGTCAGTTGCGTACTCAGACATTTGCTCTATAAGCTCTAGAGCACTCGCTGGGTTCTCTTCCACAACAGCTTGGAGGAGTGCTAATATCCTCTGTCGATCGACAGTACCCAATAAAATCTGTACATCTTTGGCTAGTATAGTCCCCGAACCAAATGAAATTGCCTGATCAGTCAAGCTGAGTGCGTCGCGCATACTGCCTTCTCCCGCGCGCGCCAAATAGTTCAATGCCGCGTTTTCATAAGTAATATCCTCTGCATCCAGCACTTTTTTCAAGTGGTTCATTATCTGATCCTGAGGCATGTTTTTTAGACAGAACTGGAGACATCTAGATAGGATCGTAGCTGGAAGTTTCTGGTGATCTGTAGTAGCAAGTAGAAATTTTACATGAGGCGGTGGCTCTTCCAACGTTTTCAGCAGAGCATTAAAACTGTGTCCTGAGAGCATATGTACTTCGTCAATAAGATATATTTTAAAAGTCGATCGGGCCGGTTTGTACTGCAGATTCTCAAGTAGTTCACGTGTGTCTTCAACTTTTGTCCTTGAAGCTGCATCAATTTCTAGGACATCTACGCTTCTACCCTCAAAAATTTCTTTACACGAACTGCAGTTATTGCATGGTGAAGAGGTGATGCCAGATTCACAATTTAAACATTTTGCTAGAATACGAGCGATAGTCGTTTTCCCGACACCTCTAGTTCCAGTAAACAAATATGCGTGGTGAAGCCTCGAGTTATCAAGGGCATTAACAAGCGGTCTCAGCACGTGCTCCTGCCCAACCATTTCTTTAAATGACTGTGGTCTCCATTTTCTGGCTAAAACATGATAAGACATTTAAAATGAGCTCCATAAATGAGGTGTGCTCAAAATCGAGCATCCGCATAATGCATTCTGGCGCAAGTTTTTGGCCTACCAGCAGAGTAAAAGGTGGTTGATCTTGGAGCGCATCCGATAAGCTAACAATCTACAGCTGGGCTGCTTCGTTCCCGACCTGACCCGGTAACCATAAGTGTCACTTTCGAAGACCCCAAGATCAACCTGAAAGGTCTCAATAAAATTACCTTCTTCGCAACGAGCTAATGCCCAAACCACTGGCCTATATCTCCTTAAAGTTGTCCTAAAACCTTACCACTAGTTTCAATTTCGCGAAAGATAGAAATTAGGTACATCACCAACTTAAAACAAAAAAGTAGCTCTCAAGCTTTCAATAGAAGTACAATAATCGCTTCTTAAGGCATCGTCATCTAGCCGTGAACGATACCTTGCAACATACAAAGGTTGAAATGATGAGACTTTTACATTCAATTCTGCTTATCGTGATTTTTAATTTTACCACATCTGCGCAGGCAGATGGCTTTTTACCAGAATTTTCTGGTGTTAGTTTGTCTTTTCTTGAGAGCAGTAACTCGAATTATGAACATGACACTTCAGCTTTGCGCGTACATTTCAATTCTCTAAGTTGGCAAGTAAAGGGATGGGATCTCCACTGGGCTCTTGAACCTAATATCAATTGGTACGAACACGAGCTTAGTAATCCTCTTTATATCAAAGAGGATGAAACAGACTATCTAGACCGCAGAGAAAAGTTTACTGAAGGCGTTGACTTTATCTTGGCTGGAATGGAAGGAGTTATTATTGCTAGAAAAAAGTTATCGGGACGAGGAAATTTAGAATTATCTGCCGGTCTTGGGATTGCATATCTTGAAGAAGAATCAGAGCGTCAAGCAAAGGGATTTACTTTTACCGAAACCGGTCGCATTGGCTATTCGCTAAATACCTCAATGGGGGAGTTTTTTCTAGGTTATACAATTATGCACGTATCAAATGCCGGACTAAAAAATCCTAATGGTGGATATGATGTGTCCGGTGTAACAATAAAAATCCAAAAAACACTTAAGTAATGCTACAGCAAATTTTTAGCTGCTTTTTAACACTAATACAAATGTTGTCAGCGGCAGGTATAGCCTCCATCTATAACTAACTCCGATCCCGTAACATATTTAGATTCATCTGAGGCTAAGTATAGACATCCGTTGGCAATATCTTCCGGGTCGCCCATCGTGCCCAAAGGAATTTCATTTTCCATTCTAAAAAGAAGTGCTTCTACCTCACTCGAGGGCATTGTCGCTAAAGCATTATCGATCATTGGCGTTCGAATAAAGCCAGGATGGATAGAGTTAACACGGATGCGGTAATTCTGGGACGCACAGTGAAGAGCCGCGGACTTTGTAAAAATTCTAACGCCTCCTTTACTAGCATTGTATGCAGCGGCAGTCGCCTCACCCACTATGCCTTCAATGGAGGAAATATTTACTATCGAACCTCCTTCGGGCTTCATCGCTCCTATGGCAGCACGAGTTCCCATAAATACGGCTTCTAGATTAACTTCTTGAGTTTTTCTCCAATCAGATAGCGTCGTATCCTCGGCCGTCCCTCTCATTACTATACCTGCATTATTAATTAAAATATCGAGACGACCATACTGCTCTAAAACGTAGTTAATCAAACTCTCCCAACCGATCTCATCGGTGACATCTTGATAACGACGATCTAAGGGCTCAATATTACTAATGTTCCCAAAAGCTCCATTGAGACGATCCTCATCCTTATCAGTGACAATAACACTCGCACCTTCTTCAACAAAACGAGCTGCTGTTGCAAGCCCAAGGCCCGAAGCACCACCGGTAACAATTGCTACCTTCATTGCTAACCTTTCTGACATCTTTTTATAATCCCCCCTATAGTATCTTTTTATCTTCAGCTAGATCAGTTAGAAAAATATCCAAAAGGCTCTTTTTTACACGAGGTATGACAACTATGTGAGCCTTCGATCTTCCATGAAACGACGGTTCAGTCATTGTGGCAAGATTCCATGCGGAGAACAATCCGGAGAAATTTCATTATTGAAATAGAAAATATTTGACTATCGACTTTCTCTATATGGATCAAGTATAAAAAAGTAAGCGCAGCTCATTAAAAAACTGAGCCACGCTGTCCAAAACTATCTGTGCTTCATTATGTTGTTTCAGCACGGACTCCTCCTTGTGCGTAAAATAATGTAATTCCGCAGGCTTAATGGGAGCTCTAAAATAGGCTATAGTGCCCAGAACATGGTAAATATAGGCTAGAGTACAGAGGATATTGATCGATACAGTTAACATTCCTGACGACGACAGCAGATTACGTCGCGAAATCATATAAAAGCACTCCTTTTCAAGAATCTCAAAACACATTTTTCTCCGCAAAACTCTTAAAGAAATCCTAAAGCACGTTCAAACTCTAACCTTAGTGTAACATCTGAAGAAAAATATTTTAAAATTGTATCTCAGGAAACTACTTCCCGTTACTATTATGGTATCTTCGTTAAATTAAGCTTTATTTAAATTCGTTGTAGCTAAACTATTATCTCACCAGGGTGAATTGATTTCTCACATAAGAGCCCACGGATTATATAAATTAGTTACTCTGACTAACTATAGTATCTATGAACAGCGATTCAGCCATTATTCAATCGCATGCTATATTTACTACTCCTTTGAGTAGACGTGGCCGTAGCAGTCAAGACTCGTTACTAAGTAAAATATGGTGTTTCAGCGTATTATTCTCCCCTCGATAAAGGTGGCTCACACCGCTTACTCGTAGTCCGGAGGTATCTTTAGCTAAGATGAAGGATGGATCATTGTGAGAAGAGTTACAGGTCGCTGGAAATTAGGACTAACCTTGGCTGCAACCTCGGCACTTATGTGGGCGATCTTACCAGTTGTTCTTGAAATATTGCTCCAAACAATAGATTTTCAAACTGCCACGTTATTCAGATATCTATTACCCGCCATTATACTCACTGGTTATCTCGGAGCGAGGGGCACACTAAAGACCGTTCACAAAAAGCTAAACTCAAAATATCTATTAATGTTAGTAATATCAGGCTCACTATTAGCTGGTAACTACGGGTTTTATATTGTTGGTTTGGAAATGACTAGTGCTGACAGTGCACAGGTGATGATTCAACTGGCACCCATGAGCTTGCTCTTAGCAGGGATATATATTTTTAAAGAGCCATTTTCTAAATCCCAATGGCTTGGTTTTGCTTTTTTTTCGTTGGGATTGTTTTTGTTTTTCTACCAACGCATTAATAATAATACAATAGGTTTAGACTATTATGGTTTTGGACTTGTCATAGTCTCTGTCGCTGCTTTGTGCTGGACCGGTTATGCCGTTATCTTGAAGTTTTTGCTCAAAACCTTCACCGCACAGGAAGCAATGTTGGTATTTTATTGGATAGGGTCAATTCTTTTCCTGCCGATGAGTGATATCTCTGGCCTATTCAGTCTTAACAAGTTTGAACTGTCTCTCCTACTCTTTTGCGGAGTCAATACTTTGATTACTTACACTTGTTTTTCTGAAGCTTTTGTACATATAGAAGTCTCTAGGGTAAGCGCCATCGTCGCCACAACACCTCTCATGACGATAGCGTTTGTACACTTCTCGTCCCCGATATCCAACTTAAATACTGAACCTATGACATTTTTATCTTTATTGGGAGCAACACTAGTAGTGATAGGATCTGTCGTTACCGCAACGTCCAAGATACGCTAACCCAAATCACAGCAGAAGAATTACAAAATGCCGCGTTAGATTTTTTACACGAAACCACCTACGCTCTAGTGTAAACTATTTATATATACTATCTCGATTTTGCGAAATCCGTTCATGGTTCTCTAAAATTGACTTGCGACGCTCACTGATTGCTTTTTTGTTTTCTACAAGAGCAGAAGTATTTTCAATAGACTTATTTAGTAAGTTTTCGATCCTTTGAGAGTTCTTAGCAGCATTCGATGCTAACTCGACCATCATGTCAGAATTGTTACGCACCAAGTCTGCATTACTCTCTGAGGTTGCTTTCGAGGGCATTAGGCCGCCATTCAACAATTCCGAGTTTGTCTCGATTTGTTTATCATTAAACTCAACGATCGCTTCGTTGGCCTTCATAATCTTTTCGTTAACTGCTATTAACCGCGAATTGATTTCGGCTAATTCTTCGCTAACCTCTAGGACGGCTGTATTAAGTGATGATCGGTGGGACAAAAAATCTAACGAAGTCTTATTAAATGACGCTAAGATATAGTCTTCCTCTACCTCATTTTCAGCATTAAATGATCTGAGAATAGAGTTTCTATTCTCCAATACCTGTTCGGTATTATGATTAGCTAGTTGTCTATTCCCCACAAAGGCTGCCGCATAATTACTCAGTATCATAAGCCTGTTTTCTTCAATCATTGATCGAGACTGATAGACAGATGCCTTATTATTCATGACTGCAGTGTCCAGCTCAATAATTTTTAAGCGGTTTGCTCTTATGTCTTCTCTATTAAGTTTTGAATCATTCATTTTAAACCTCCAGAACACTATTTTTGACAAGAATAGAATCTAAAATTTATTTTTACAGCGCCACGCTTAAAGCATCCTTCAAAAAATAAAGAAAATGATTTACACAACGTCGGAAAGTATCAAAATAACCTTAATTTCCACTCCCGAAGGCTAGCTATAAAGCTCATGGTCGTCAACCTTTGGTAATTAACAATTAGGGCCCTATGCAATAATGGAGATCAAATTATGAACACCCTCTTTCAACCCGTTTTAATCTACATCATCTTCTACTCTTTGCCCTCATTGATCTACTCATTAGGTTTCTTCTCATGAAAACAATTTCAGAAATCGAAGAAAAGTATAAAGATAGATTGCTCATCAGTATTTTTGACAGGCTGAATAAGATAAATGGAACGGAATGGAAAGAGATAGCGAGAGCAGATAATGTATTAGCAGAAGTAATTAACTCGATCATGTCAGATATTTCTAACCTAAAAAGAGGAATCGTCGCGAGTCACTTACGTGATAAAAACCCTAAAAATTATAAAAAGGGAAATCTATTTAATCGTAAGGTATCCGCGAGCATAAAAAGAATCAAAAACCAAATTGCTGCACTAAACAATCAGGGATAAAATTAACGGACCATGTTTTGGATCCAAGTTGCACCTTTCAACATCACCTATCATTAAAGTTTTTAGACTTATCTGGTACTTGATTGATCAAGAGACCCCCTGTAATAAATGAAGCGCCTAAAAAAGTACTTAAACTAAGTTGCTCACCAAGAACAGTTATCCCTAGGAGCGCAGCGAATAGTGCCTGCACATAGCCGTACGCAGCAGCTTTAGCCGCCTTTACTAATGACATCCCCAGAGTTAATCCTACCTGTCCTAAATGCGTAAAGAGTCCGATAGCGAGTAGGAGAAACCAATCGGAACCTACCGGCATTATAAAATTGTGCAAACCAAATATGAGACTCACGGGGAGACAAACGATTGGAAAATAGAAAATAATTACTGATGGATGCTCTGAATAACTTAAATGGCGTACTAACGTATACGCAAGGCCACTGCCAGCTGCACCTATTAACCCTGCTATAAGACCAATTGACGACAATGAGGGTCCAGTGCCAAGCACTTCTGGGCTTGCTAGAATAAAGGTGCCTAGGCATCCTAGAAGACCACAAATTAGCGTGTTCCGGTGGATATTTTCACGCAAAAAAAACCAAGCAAAAGTGGCTGTAAAAATAGGATGGAGATACTGGATTAAGGTGGCCTCAGCGAGAGGTAAGGTTATTAGACTCTTGTAGACTGCTATTAAGGCTATGAAACCTATTATTCCACGCAATAATAACAGGCCTGTCTGTTGACCTAATATCGGGAGCCTGGAACGGCGTATATCTATATAGCAAAGCACCAGCGAGATCACTGATCTCGCGAAGATCAGCTCCATCACCGGGAAACCTCGTGCAGCAGCGAGTTTCACACAAAGACCCATTAGAGCGAAAGCAAGTCCGCTTATAAGCATGTATACAGGAGCAGAGATACGATTACCTGTATGTAAGAACTAACAGCTGATTCTTTGTTAACCTCTCATACCTATTTACACTCAGAAGTATTGATATGAGATTACACCTTCTTTTTATACCTACCTCCCGTCAAAAAGTTAGAAGCGAGTGACATTATTGGTCTTGGAAGATATCTAAGTAAGAAAATAATTAACTTGTACCTTTTACTTGGAATACTAACACTCTTTCCAGCTAAGGTATCTTTTACAGCCTCTTTGGCAACAGCTTTAACGCTAAGCTTCATGAAAAAAGGTACTTTATCCATCTGCTCTTGTGTGCCGCTAGCTGAATGAAATTCGGTTACAGTATATCCAGGAAGTACCGTCGTAGAACTTATTCCCGCATGTCGATAGTTCGCGTTAAGAGAATCACTAAAACCATTCACAAATCCTTTTATTGGTCCATATAGCGACTGAATCGAGGACGGTGGCGCGTAAGACGCAACCGATGAAATCATCATGATTTTCCCCTTGCCTCTATCTAGCATCTGCGGTAAAAAAATCTTTGTTAAACTTACAACAGAAAGTCCTAGCACACGCAGAAATGCCTCCTCCTCTTCTACGGGAGTATCGTGAAAGGCAGTTGAAATACCGTAACCGGCATTATTTACTAATATCCCTATATCTAATGACTGGTCATTACAGAATTTATGGATCTGATGTATTGCCTCCGAGTTTGATAGGTCGCAAGACACATACTTGACGTCTATCCCAAAATCTTTGGAGAGCTGCTTAGCTTCACTTGCAAGCCGTTCCCGTCGTCTTGCTGTTAATACTAGGTTATAGCCCTCCTTCGCTAAAACCTGGGCTATTTCTTTGCCAATCCCCGAAGATGCGCCTGTAACTAATGCATAAGTACGATCCATAGTTATAAAAATTCCTTAATGATTTTAAAGAAAACTATACCTGAACTAAGTATGACACTCTTGAGCTCTCAAAATGAGAACACTATTGCAAATTACTATTTAGTTTGAAAAAAAACCTTTTTTACCTAGCTGGCAATAAAAATTTATCCTCTATCGGAATAAAGGTCGTTGCCTCCTTAATGAGCGCGTGCGCGGTTAACGCCTGTACACCATATACCTCGCACTCCAGTGAAAATTTTGAAGTAATATTGTTTAGTAATGGAGAAAAATCTCCATCACCTGACACCAACACAATGATATCAGAATACGGCGCATGATCTAAAACATCGATAGTTATACCAACATCCCAATCACCCTTCGAAGATCCATCAGCTCTGGTAATGTATGGTTTTAATTTCACCTCAAATCCAATAGCTCTAAGAATATTCTGAAAGTTCTCTTGCTTCTCATCCCCACGTGAGATGGCATAGGCTGTAGCTGACACTACGTGCCTTCCCTTGGTTGCTTCATTCCAAAAGTATCTATAATCAAAATTTTGACGGTACTCTTGTCTGACTGTGTAATACACATTCTGAACATCAATAAAAATTGATACTGATTTCATAGCTGACCTGCTTCTATGTCCTAAATACAGCTCGTTATACCAAAAGTTAATTAATAAAGTCGGATAAAATTTACTGTTTCCGATTATAATTAAATAATTAGTATCAACCCATAAGGCAGTGGAGTTAGCGCGATGAAGTTGGCAGTGCTATCTGGTGACGGAATCGGACCTGAAATAATGGCTCAAGCCTTGCGCGTCATTGATTATCTGGTGGTAACGAGAAATATTGACCTAAAAATTATTCATGCTCCATTTGGAGCGAGCGCATATTTTGAATATGGACATCCGTTCCCCGATCAAACAAAAAAAATCTGTGATGAATCCGATATAATCCTAAAAGGACCGGTAGGTCTAAGTCATAGCGATACAAAGAAGATACCAATTGAGCTTCAGCCAGAGCGCGCTGCGATTCTAGCTCTTAGACAGAGGTATGATACTTTTGCAAACTTTAGGCCTGTCTTCCTAAGTCCTAAGATGTCAAGCCTCTCTCCATTAAAGCGAACTGTGATCTCTGATGGTATAGACTTCGTCATGATTAGGGAGCTCGTAGGAGGTCTCTATTTCGGAAGGAAAACCAGGGGAAAAGACTCATTTGGCCTGCGTTTTGTGGAGGAATCGCTGGAGTACAATGAAAAACAAATCAGAAGAGTTTTAGATATCGCTTTTGATCTAGCCAATAAACGGTCAAGAAAACTTCACAATATACATAAAAGTAACGTACTACTCTCCAGCGTTCTCTGGAACGAAATTCTCGATGAGCTTCGGCTGGATTATCCGAATGTATCAGTAACAAATATGCTCGTAGATGCTGCCGCGACTGCTTTGTGCCTTGATCCATGTCAATTCGATGTAATGGTAATGGAAAATATGTTTGGAGATATTTTAAGTGATCAGGCGGGAGGGATAATTGGATCACTAGGACTGATGCCCTCAGCGTGTATTGGTGAAAAGAAGTCGTATTTCGAGCCCTCGCACGGCTCAGCACCAGATATTACTGGTAAAAATATCTCAAATCCTTATTCAATGATTGGTTCTATTGCAATGATGCTTGAAATGTCGATGAGCCATGAAATTGAGGCTAGAGGAGTGTGGACTGCACTACACTCCGTCATGGAAAAAGGCTATCTTACGGCTGATCTCGGGAAATCTGCAACTGATGCGACCATAGTGTCAACCGAAGAGTTTGGGTCAAAAGTAATAGAGTCCCTTGAGAAGGTAGACTGGGTTTAGTTCCATCCCAGTGAGACTAACTTTAAAAAACTGTTATTTTTGACTTGGTGTTAGTTTGATACACTTTTGCCCATCAATGCTTTACTAGACATCTAAAATTTGGGAGGATTCAGTTGTAATAACTATAAGTTTTATTGTCATTCAATTGAAGATCGAGAATGATTGAGGATAGGTTACTAAAAATAATCTCTGTAAAATCGAAGATTCAGGAGTGATATCGATGATCAAAACGTGCCTAGTTAATGTATTTACTCATATTGTAGGACTGTTACTTTTCATTCTACCAGCCTCTAGTTATGCAGAGACCAATTATTGTGTAGCTAAGGAACTAGCTAAAGCAGGTTCCTATTTCGAATGCTTGGCACATCGTGCTGCTTTTTCGCTCGTTGCTGGTATTAATCCAGATATGTATGAGTGTGAAAGCATTTCAAATTTTATATCAGGAACTGTGATCTCTAGAAATCTTTATGATGACGGATCGGACTGCGGCAACCAACCTACAACTATCCTTACAAACTATTTGGAAAATGCGTACCTCGAATCCGGTAATTTTATTCTAGGGAGCACCTCTTTACCCAGAGAAATACCCTCTCCAGGTTGCATACCCAGTGAGACTAACCTACTAGATTTTGAGGCGTGGCAAAGGGAAGCTGGATATTGGGTTGGTGAATATACTTTCCTCGGCGCAGACGGAAATCCATATAAATCTAGCAGCTGGCCTTATCGATACGATCACTATAAAGGCTTCATACACCTTAAAGTGGAGGGGAATAGCATTGCGCAGCGAAATGTATTTTTATATCCACCTCAAGCAGAAGCTTCTTGCGACACAGAGATTAACGTGATTGGTGGAGGTACCTGCAGTATAAATGGTAACGAGAAATTATTTTCAGCAAACCAATCCGCGTCTGACTGTAAAGGAGGACTAGCTGGACCATATACCACTTTCGGGATCTCTGTTGATACCCGAACAAAACTTATTGACGAAGATACCGTCGTTTATCAAGTGGCGATACCTGCGGGTAATCCTTTTGGACTTCCTCCAATGCTTCTCCAAAATCAGTTAACTACACTTCCAGGAGACAATAGCCGCGTTAGAACAGCGCAAGGATTTGCTCCGTTTAGCGGCCCCTCCTACGCAAGCTTTTATCGAGAGAAAAAAGTTACTAAGGAAGAGTTTTATGAGTTACTGAAAACTGCGCGAGAAGACTACAATATTTTACCTTCAGATGAATGCGCTTGGGACAATAATGGAGTGGCCTCCAATACATCTTGCGAGGAACACTTTGATTTATGATGAGATCTTTTTTTTAAAGCTCTGCTCTCGCAAATTAAGCTTACACGGAGCTGTGAGAAATATCGGTATTCTTGATAAAAGCCCAACTCTCGGGATTTATAATGTGATCAGAAAAATCTCGTGAGGATCGACTTATACAAATTTAGTGATCGAACGTATACTCATAGTTGAAACTCTAACCGATCTAATCTATGCAAATACACGGATTTATAAGATTATTTGCGTCTTCTTTGAGAGACAAAATAAAGAATAATGATCACAGTCTTATCGGTTTAAGGTTATGATAAATATAATGAGATTTTAGGATAATGGAAAAATATACTGATAACTATGGAAACGAAATAGAAGCTGACTACTCAACAGAACTGCCATTTGGGAACAAAAGAGACGATGTGTTGGCTGAGGAAGTATGGAGACGACTATTGCATATCAAACCCATGTTAGACCGGTCTGGAGCTAGCGAATTATTGCAGTCTGTGGTCTCTGATCTGGAATATTGGATGGAAGCGAATCCCATAGAATCTCCTACTCGGTGGGAACAGTGATCAGGCCTCCAAGAAAGTAAATACATACAAACTAATCTAGGATGAAATGAGCGATTTCAAATGAGCATGCTAATTCATAAACAAAATACCCGCTAAATAGTTCATTGAATTTTTTCTATGTCAGATAACAAAACGTGGCCAATTAAAGCTTTAATCGAAGACGAGCATTATTATCTAGAGCGCGGGCTTCTAGTATTTACTGAAAACTATCATCTCGCTAGAGGCTATTGTTGTGGTAGTTCTTGTCGACACTGTCCTTTTGATCACGAAAATGTAAAAAAAAGCGATTTTTGCTAGATCACTCGCAGTGAGGTGAGATACGCCCGCGACTGGAGGTCTTTTCTAAATTCACGGCCCGGCAAGCTGATCTAAAAATTGTAGGTATTCTTCACCGCTATATTGACGTTTATCTGAGGGGATATGTGAAGACTGGGTCGTTTTTACTATGCCTATGTAATCTGCAATTCCTACAGGAACACCCTTGGATCTGAGAATTGAATATATGAGCGTGGCGCGAAAATAAAAATGCGGTGTAGCATATGTGCAGAAAAAGTCTTCCGTAGAAAATGGTAATACCATCTCATTATATTTAAATAAAACTTCACCTCCAGATAGCGTGTTAATATCTTCGGGTTTCCACTTTTCTATCCTCTTTAATGATTTTTCTAGATAATTTTGAAGATTGTCATAACTGAAAGCTAGTGTCATGTCGGGACCAGCAATAACTCCATCCCTAGCGCCATTCAAAGCTCCTTCTGAAAAATGTACTAGTGCAATGACTTGGAAATGCAGAGATAGCATATCTGTATAAAGACTAGCATTTACATACTCATTTCGATCTATGTCGTTAATTAAACAAAATTTTCGTCCCTTATCGAGACACCTCAATATGGAAGGTATGATCTGTAAATAACTAATTACCGTCGATTGATAGAGTGTAATTGACATAAATATCCCTCTTTTTTAAATTAACGACCAAATGCAGATTTGATCCTCATATCCCCAGATGGTGCGTGCATATATTACAAAGAAAACAGTCTTCTAAAGTCACTCTTCGCACACATGGAAGATTTAATAACATCCACTTTACACCGGACGAGGTCTCTCAGGGGCTCTTAAGTAGTACTATTTTTATCAATAAAGCAATGAATCAACATAACGTGGCGAAGGCTTCAAAGATTAATCGCTGATATTAAAACTACAAAATTATTACGAAATACCTTTAAATGCTCGATATCGGCAACTCATTGCTTCCATTATTTGAGATAATCAACATGTGACAACTTTTATCAAATCTTTTGATTATTGAGCATGGAAACCAACTTATGTCCAGTAAAGGATATGTATTAATTATTTGTTTAATATTTTCTTTAATCACTCTTTCTCATGAAGAAAGTGACAAAAGATTACAATTGGTAAGTTCACTATTTACACGTGATGAGCAGTATCACAATTTCAATAATGCCCATAAAATTTTGCCAGTAAGCGCTCTCACTGCATCTCTTAAACATCAATATTCCGTGCGGTAGACAGAAAATACGGTACCAGAAAGTCTCCTGTGCCAAAGTGACCGCGAATGCGTCGCCTTCTTCAAATAGATAAAAGCCGAATCTAGACTTTAGTGTCGACAGACTGAGGTTTTTATGGGGGCCGCACGAACGGTTTCCTTATAGAACCTAGAAGCCGAACGTACCGCCTTTTTCAAATTTCTTATAGATTCACCTAATATTGAGTGAAATATCTTAAGAAACTTCTACTTCGGGGCTACGATTCTACAACCTCTGACGTCTCTTCCGAGGCCTGCTCTGATTCAGACTCTTCTACTGAATCAGCCTTCGCGTCTCCCCCAGTCTTGGTCATCTCATTTTGTGCTGTATCATCCGAATGGCTTCCACCGCAATGTCCTGCGTGGACAAACGAGGATAAGCCAATAGCGTTAAAGCCTAAGACTAATAACATTGCAATACTCTTCATAATTTACTCCTTTAACATTTGTAAAGTATAGATCCTAGATCAATTACGATACGTACAGTCTAATAGATCAGTAGTGCGCAAAATTTTTACTGCAAAAGTATGCTCTGCGGCCCAGTAATATCCGCTGGAAGAGTGAATGAAAAATTAGATCTAAGTGCTTCTTTATGGACTCATTTTGTAAAGAGAACGCATTAAGTAATTTCGATGTATCCAGAATCATAGAGATGGCTTGGGAAGATCGCACGCCATTTGAGGCTATTGACGAATGCTATGGCTTCTCTGAAACTGAGGTCATAATACTTATGCGAAGACTATTAAAGAAGTCGGCCTTCAAGCGGTGGCGTGCTCGTGTTAGGGGGCGAAGAACGAAGCATTTGAAAATGCGAGGATTTTCGATTTCGCGAGGTTATTGCCCCTCTCAATATAAGTATCGATAGATTCATGGGAAAAACAATCAGATAGGAGGTTTTGTGTATTCATATAAAACATCATTAGTACTCTCTATTACGTTACGGCTTCTAATTTTGTCTGTGATATTAGCAACTACTTTTAGGGCATCTGCCTCTTCATTAGAGAACACTACTAACTTAGATGCTTCGACTGCGCGTAACCTAGTCAAGCATTTTTATTCACTACTGGATATAGATGTGTACAGAGAAGGAATTTTAGATGCGATAGTTACCAAAGATTTCCAGATATTTGAATCTAAGAAAATTATGAATTTAGAATCCTTCCATGATTACCTCACGCATACTGACCCAAATGCGGATCCATTAATTGAGACCTCTTGGACTTTGACAGATTTTAGAGTTTCACTTGATAACCACTCCGCTCATCTAACCTATCAAAACCAAGGTAAATTTAGGCACGGCCAGTCTATGAGCGTAGCTATAAAGTGGATGGAAAGTGCCTACATTGTCGTGGAAAATTCTAAGCCCAGAATTAAATTTATCAATGTGAACATCATCTCCAAAAAAGTGGAGCAATTAAGTGGCTAATGACCGATTTTCTCTAGAGATGTAACACCCCTTTGAAATATTGGAGAGGTCTAGTGTTTATCTGGCATTATTTTGGCAATATATCTACTCAGCACTGTAGGAAATCAGCGAGGCGAATTGATGATATCTCCAGATGAAATCGCGGGGATCGGGTTTGGAACGCAAATACGAAAATCCCCTTACTTTGAAGCCACATTAAGGTGGGGAGCGAAACAGTTCTCTGTGTATAACCATATGTATATTCCCAGGGACTTTGGTGATCCAGTGCAAAACTTCTGGAATTTAGTAAATACCGCAACTTTGAGCGATGTCGCTGTTGAGAGGCAAGTTGAAATAACCGGACCCGACGCCAAAACCTTTATACAAAAGCTTACCCCCCGTAATTTGTCAGACTTACGGGTAGGCCAATGCAAATATGTCCTCATTACTAATAGTCGCGGAGGTATTCTGAATGATCCAGTGCTTCTTCGACTTGCCGATAATCACTTTTGGTTGTCTCTGGCTGATAGCGATATTTTACTGTGGGCACAGGGAGTAGCGGTTAACTCAGGTCTGAATGTAGATATTTGTGAACCAGACGTCTCACCCCTCCAATTACAGGGGCCTTGCTCAAGACAAATCATGATAGAGCTTTTTGGTGATACGATTAAGGATCTCCGCTATTACTGGTTTCGTGAATATAATTTGCATCAAATACCACTCATTGTCTCTCGAACAGGTTGGTCGAGCGAGTTAGGTTATGAGCTATTCCTTCGTGATGGTACTAAAGGAGATGAGCTATGGGAACGAATCATGAAAGCAGGAGAGCCCCACGGACTCAAAGCCGGACACACTTCAGCTATTAGACGTATAGAAGCTGGTATGCTGTCTTACCATGCAGATATGGATAGCAGTTGCAACCCATTTGAGCTTGGTCTAGGGCATCTTGTAGATCTGGATATGCAAGCTAACTTTATTGGTAAGGATGCCCTAAAAGAAATCAGCTCATTTGGCGTGAGTCGTACGCTCGTCGGTTTAGAAATAAGTGGAGATCCATTAGCTTCCGCAAATAATGAACGCTGGCCAGTGATAATAAATGCAAGCAAGATAGGACATATTACCTCAGCCATTTTTTCTCCGAGACTAGAGAAAAATATCGCTCTAGCAATAATAGATTCAAAATACAGTAGTTTAAGTACTTCTTTAGAAGTAATAACGTCGGAGGGAACTCGCTCCGGTCGAATCGTGGAACAACCCTTCCACGATCCTGGGAAAACTTTAGCAAGCTCATGATACGGTGGCTTACTCTAAATATCGTTCCCGATCATAGATCTCTAGCGATTTGTGCAACACTTATGTCCACTACGCAATCTGGTTGCAGTTTGAAAACTGGTTGATCTTGATTCGATTATTTATAAAAGTTATGAGCTATAGGTGTGAGCTCGCTACGCATTAATGTAGAAAAAGGAGAAGAGGCTTAAGAAGAGCCCTGAAATAACCCGATCGGAAATGATCCCAGACCATGTCCTAACAAACCACTTAGCAGTGATCGACCGGCATGGGATGACTATACCTTTGCGTGTTACAGAACCTAGTTTAACATGACCGAATGCGATTAGGGCAGAGTCCCATTTTTAATTTTCCTCCGAGGTTAGTTATGCGAGAGCTTACAATACTAGTAGTTTTATTGATTCTGACTATCGACGCTCATGCTCTACATGAATGTGGCGCTCCACACCTTGATCATAATCCGACGGAGTATACGAAACATGGATGTGCCGACCTTATTGAAACAGATTTTTTCTATGGAGATCCTCGTGGAGATTCACCTGAATTAGCTACCCGAGGCGGGTATAAAGTAGGTGTTCGTACCCTGCAAGTGGTCAATCCAAACCAGCCGGACCTACTCAATCTCACAAAAGGAAAGCCCATTTCTCGCTACGAGCGCAAACTAACGCTAGAGGTATGGTATCCCGCCAAACTTTTAGGGAATCAACAACAAATCACAATATATAGTGACGTGCTTGGACACGGTCCGAATAATCCAGATCGACCAAATTTGCAATTCCAGTTTGGGGGAAGAGCTGCACGTGATGCAGCGATAGACTCGGGGGGTATGACCTTCCCCTTAGTAATAGTTTCTCATGGCTATTCTGGATCTCGAGTGATGATGACCTGGTTGGCGGAAAACTTAACATCAAAGGGATATATTGTAGTGGCCATAGATCACGAAGGGTCCACCCACGCTGATGTTGAATCGATAAGCAGCACAATGGTACATAGACCTCGTGATATAAACTTTGTTATTCAGGCACTGGCCAATATGAGCCGAAACCCAGAATCATTTTTATTTCAAATGGTTAATGCCGAACTTACCGCAGTCATTGGTTATTCTATGGGCACATACGGCGCATTGAGTGCAGCAGGTGTCGGCGCTAGTAAGCAAGCCCTTTATTTCCCAGGAGATATTCCTGAACCCTATTTAATAGACTTCCAGGCTGACAATCCAAACTTCGGTGCCACGCTGGATAAACGAATAAAAGTGATTGTCGCCTTTGCCCCTTTTGCTCCTGCGGGATTTTGGAGTCAAGTCGGGATAAAAAATCTTAGAATACCTAGCCTTTTCATCGTAGGTGACCAAGATCAAACAACCGGTTTTACCGCAGCGCAATGGCTCTTTGATAATGCAATTAATTCAGATCGCTATTTATTGATATTTCAAAATGCAATTCATGAGGTGGCTACAAATCCCGCTCCACCTCTGGCAGATCTTTATCCGCGAGAATACGCTCATTACCAGGAACCTGCATGGGATAATCGCAGGCTTAATAATATTAACCAACACTTCATAACTGCTTTTCTCGGTAAACATTTGCTAGGCGAGGAAAAAAAGTATAACGATTACTTGAACCTTTCAATTATGTCTAATGATTCACCGAGAACTGATACCAAAGACCCTAGGTACTGGAAAGGTTTTGCAAACTGGACCGCGATCGGTATGGAGCTACATCAAAGATCAGCAGATAATGGCAAATGATTATATAGAATAATTGCCAGTGAATTTTGTCGCTGACGAAGAAAATATAGCTTATCTATGATTAGAAAAGCACACTTCAAGATTTTTGAGGCTTTAAATGATTACGAAACCAATAAATTTTTGCTAGGCCCTTGTATGGATAATCGCGAGTTTATTTAACCAATCTAGCAGTAGGATATTCAGGTAGATCAAGGTATAAGTACAAGACAAGAATGAGAGGATTGAAAAATGATGCAATTCCAATTTGGAACCCAAGCTACCATCAAGAAAAAATTATTTAAGAAAGGTTTAAATCTAGTCTTTTTCTTATTGTTCACTTGTATTGGACAAGTGGCCCATACCGATGATGATCTTGGGGTAATAGTTTCAGATGCTTTTGTTGATACAGTTGCTAGTGATAATCTGATTCAGGAAATTAAACAATTACCTGGGTTAATCACGGATACCTTGGCTGATACGGTTGCTAGCGATGATCTGATTCGGGAAATAGAAGAGTTACCTGCGGCTAGAAAACAAGCGGCATTAGAACTGCACAAAGTCATGGGCAGCCTAAGCACAAGCGAGCGCTATGTGGAAGGAATTATTGCTGGATTTTCAGAGGGTCTTGCACAAACACTTCAAGAACAGGCAATAGCAAAAGGGGTAGAACTTAATCTTTGGATTAGTAAGTTATTTATCGAGGAAATAGAGGACGTCATGTCTGAATATTTTATAAGAGTAGGATTTTCCGATAGTATTGCATTAGCAACTTGGGGTCGCCATTTCTCGACAGATGAGCTCAGAGAAATAACCAAATTTCATAAAACCTCTACTGGACAAAAATTTAATGAATATGCCGCAGATATGGCTTCTCATGTGAAACCAGCTCTAGCCGTACAGGGCTATTATATAAAAAAAGCAAGCCCGATAATGGCCGAAGCCTTCCAAAATTCAATGACTAAATATCCCAATATATTCCAGTGATTAAGGAATTTGAAGAAGATAAAGGAGAAGCCATCAAACATCTAGATACGAGCCCGCGTTATAAAAATAGTCATGCTTAAAAAAAAATTCTTGAATGGTGACATCTTCACTAATACATCAACATAAAAATATCAATTATTGTCATATTAAGACTCGATAATTCCTGCTGTCTGATTATACTCTCCGAATAACGCGAACAAAGTGACCAAGGCTTAAACTTCTAAAATTCTCAGAGGAATAGTTCTATGAGCACGAATTGGAAGCATATCTTGATCAAAATCGTGGCAATTTCTGGGCTTTCTGCCTCGATCAGTTTAATTGCACAGCCTCCCCCTAGTGGACAGTATAACTATGGTGGACAACCTCCTCCCGGTGGACAGCCGCCTCCCGGTGGACAACCTCCTCCCGGTGGACAGCCGCCTCTCGGTGGACAACCTCCTCCCGGTGGACAGCCGCCTCCCGGTGGACAGCCGCCTCCCGGTGGACAACCTCCTCCCGGTGGACAGCCTCCTCCCGGTGGACAGTCTCCTCCCGGTGGGCAATACAACTACGGTGGACAGCCTCCTCCTAGTGGACAGCCTCCTTCGGGTGGACAGCCTCCTTCGGGTGGACAGCCCAATGCATGCGATATGGCGAAGATCCCTAATCGCTGTAAACCATTCCCAGCGGCTTGTATGGGAGAATGGATTAATGGACTAGCACCTCGTGGTTGTTTCCCAAAACCAGGTTGCAGGCCCCCACCTGAATGTATCTAAGCCCAACTATAGAAACTTCATCTTTTATGATGGAGTTTCTATAGTTAACCGAAATATTCTGGCTGTAAGAACATCAGTACAAATCCCAGAAATTGTCTGGCTTAGTAATGTTTTGGACTTACTCGGTGTGTCAGCACTTTCTTCTTATATAACTAAGTCGTTGTGAATTCCAGTTTTAGCTAACTTAAAATCTTTTTAATGCTTTTGAGTTACGGGATGCTAGAAGACGACTTAAAAAAGCTATTATCTATGCAAAAATCATGGTCAAAAATAAATCATTGTTGAAAGTTGTCGAGCGCAAGACTAGCGCAACTCTGCAATAAATACCGTCCTATAAACCTAATCAGGCAGTAGGATGTTTAGGTGAATTTGTGTAGGATTGAAGGTGGAACCAAGGTATTTTGAAATGAATATAAATTGGATTAGAAGGATTGTTGGGAGAGCAGGAGTATGCTGTTGGATAATCAGTATTGTCATTTTCTCATCCACTTTATATAAAGATCCCTCAGATATATTCAGTGCAATAGCCTTCTCAGCCTTTTTCGCTTTTTCAGCTTATGTGCTCATCGGTTTTCCATGGGCTATGGATCATCGAAATGACTAGAATGCTAATCATCCACTCACGACTTTGCTACTGATCCTGAATGATTGTGAAAAATATCTGACAATGATAGAGGACTAATTGTGCGTCTTAAAGGTTTAAAATGCATAGTTACCGGTGGATCAAGTGGTATTGGCGCAGCAACAGTTAAACGCTTTGTTAAAGAGGGTGCACAGGTCCTAATAGCAGATATCGATATTGACAATGCAAAATCATTTGCTGAGGACATGGGATCTGAAGTAGATGCAATAAAATGTGACGTCAGGATTGAAGCCGAGGTCAAAACCGTTTCAGAATATGCATACAAAATATGGGACAAAGTAGACGTTCTTGTTAACAATGCTGGCTCTGAATTAAATCAGACTTATGATAAAACAACACTTGAGGAGTGGGATAGGGTTCTTGATACTGACCTAAAAGGGCCGTGGTTAATGTGTAAATATGTTGTTCCAGGTATGGTCAATATTGGATCAGGAAGCGTTATCAATATTTCCTCATTAAATGGATTAGTTGGTTTTCCTTTATCTACCGCTTATGGAAGTGCAAAAGGAGGATTAGTTGTTTTCACTCGAGATATGGCTATTGAACTAGCCAATACAGGAGTAAGAATTAATTGTGTCTGTCCTGGAGTTATTGAGACAGGAATGATGGATAGATGGACTAACTTGATGCCTGACAAAGCAGAAGCTCAAAAAATGTTAAAAGGCACCATGCCAATTGGAAGAATGGGTACTGCAGATGAAGTAGCAGGGGCAATTCTTTTCTTTGCTTCACCTGATTCCAGTCTATGCCAAGGATCAGTATTAACTGTAGACGGCGGCTTTACCGCACAATAATTGATTTAAACCAGTGGTTACCGCATAGGGTTACCATAACTGTTTATTTACTCCTTAGAAGCTGGTTGAACTTTTTTAATCTTGCAGCTTCCCAGGGATATTTTTGGGAACAATATTCCTGATCTGTTAGGAAACCCGGCTCTGGAATAAAGCTTTTCATACATTGTTGGTAAGGCGAAATCCAAGCATAGATTAGCCAGAGGACATACGATAGCACAGAAAGAAATATGAGGATTGACGTAACTGAATATAAAATCTGGGCCAGTTTCTTTTTCATTCTTCATACCTCTAATTCTTCTCGGACCCCAAAGCCTACAAAGTTTCACCTAAATTTCCTACTGCTTGCACAAGTTAGTATAACCACTACTTAACAAACCAAATGTACTCAAAATACTTGAGTAGGTGTCTATGTAACTAGGTAGGGCTATGGCATCCTGCCTACCCTAATTTGGACTTTAGGAAATCTAATTTAGGCAGTTCTTTTATTTTCCTACTTGCGGTTCCTACAAAAATTACCTGCGGCACTTGTAACTGTGTCCTCAATTTTTCCTCTAGCCATCTTTATTTTTATTTGTTTCTCGACGCCTATCACGCTCATGCTCGAACTCGGAAATCGTCTTACCAGTATCAACAAGGCTGAATAGCATAAATAGATTTATCATTGCCATCAAGATCAGAAACCCCTGCAGAAATCCATCTCCTAAATTTATACCAGCACGTGCACAAATTATCATATTCGTAAAACATACTACTGTATAGATTCCAAATTTATTCATAGTGTACTTCACGAAAGTTTCAACTCTATAAATTAGAGTGTCCCCTCAAATAGATCATAACAGAAGAACTTATCTCATATTCTGATCAATTCCACTTAAATATCCTACTGCTTGATTAGGTTGGTGTGTGAGCTGATTAGCTATGCCGTTTTGTGATCTATTAACTTACAGCCATTGAAAAAATTCTATGGTGTATCCGCCAGGATCTCTCACAAGAAAGGCACGGATCGGTGCGTCTTCATTGTTGTAGATATGCTTGATGAAAGCGGTACGTTTATCCCTCTTTAAACGCTTGTACCAAGCGTCTATTTCGTCTGTGACGATACTCAACATTACCGCATTATCAGGCTGTGCTTTATGGAAGCTACTTTCATTTTCGCGAATTAAGCCAACACAAGAAGTATCAGAGATCTGATATATTTTTGACCAGTCTAGGTTATATATTTTTTTTAAGCCCAAGGTGTCCTCGTAAAAAGGCACCGCAATAGAGAGATCTTCGTAGTAGAACATCACTATACTTTCTTTAATAGAAAAGGGTGGCATTTATAATTCCCTCGCGAGAGTAATGCAGTAAATAAAGGCATGCCAGTCAGTATGCTCCATTGAAATTAATATCGTTAAGTCTGCGAGAGAATCAGATATCTGAGGTATATTCATTGTCTCGTCAATAGTTGGATAATGCTGCATTGCCACTCTTAGATTAATGTGAGTTTACAAAATACGCCACATGTAACGCTAGCGATCATTTCAACAGCCTTGGTAATTCGCTAGAAAATGTTTTGGCTCGAAAAAAAATTATGGAAGCTACAAATGATAGTATTACTTATAAAGTTTCTAAGCACTTTGATGTGAGAGAGTTCTAAAGATATTGGTTCAAACAGAACCTAGCAAACCAATGCAACAACACTAGTTAACAAACCAAAAGTTCTCAAAATGTCTGAGCAGATATATATACCTAGGGGTTGGCATGGTCACCTGCCTACCCTGATTTTAGCTTTAGTAAACTTAGGTAGGTACATTAAAAATTAAACAGTGACTGACCTGCCCCCGGGGGGAGGCATTTGTTAGGTAAAACTAAGTTTGTATTGGCTACAGTGGTTCTCTTTAGTGTACATTAATGTGTACAAGAGTTAAATTTTGAGGGTTTATATTATTATAAGTTATTGATTTTATTGACTATTTATTATTTAACTGGCGGTGAGGGAGGGATTCGAACCCTCGATACGTTTCCGTATACACACTTTCCAGGCGTGCGCCTTCGACCACTCGGCCACCTCACCAGTTTAGACGCAATGCTAACACATGCTACTTCTCTGAAGATCCAGAGTTACCACTATTGCCTATTGATTCTAGAAATGGGACCACGAGCATGGTGAGTACTTCTCCATGGAGAAATATTTAAACCTCCACGACGGTTATATAGCGCTCGGATAGAAAGCTCATCAGGCTCACATACTGAATAAAGATCTATAAATATTTTCTCGATACAGTGCTCGTGGAAACCCTTCAGGTTCCTAAGAGAGCAAATATAAGTTAAAAGTCCAGATCGATCAATTCGATGTCCTTTGTATCTAATCCAAAGAGACCCCCAATCAGGTTGGTGAGTAACTGGACAAACAGATCTTAAAAAATGAGAGTACAAACATTCATTTACAATCTCCTTTTCGTCAGGAAATAATAACTCATTTAAAGAGCTCCACTCCTGACGTTTTAAAAAGCAATGATCAATCGAATCTCCGTCCAGTATGCTGCCGGCCAAGATAGGATCATCTAGCTGGTAAAGAGTAACTTCAACCTGCGCTTCGCAAGAATTTGATAGATCAGCGGCTATAGTATTACGCGCGCTATCTGAGTTATCGAACGTCATTGCATTAATAGAGTTCAGATAAAGTTTTATAGACTTGGACTCAATAAGGAAGGGAGAATCACAGGGAATAGTAAAGTGACCTGCAAACACCGCAGGCTTTCCAGTTTTATCGAGCCAGGACAACTCATACGCATGCCAAAGATCCTCACCTAAAAACGGTAAGATTGGCGAAGATATAATATCCTTTCGAGATGCTCCTCGGGGGATGGGATGGAGTAATTTGGGGGAATACTCCTCATTTGGATCAACTCTCCTACCCAAAACCATTTTGGATTCGTTTGTAAAAGATGTATCGCCCATTACTGTCTTAATCGCGTACCGGAATTTAACAAATGCATACTATAGAAAAACGCAAGAATCGTGAATCCCAATATCATTGATATTGCAAACAATATACTAACGTCAGAGACTCCTAATACTCCAAAACGAAAGGCATTAATCACATATATCAAAGGGTTAAGCTGAGAAACGCCGGCCCAAAATTCAGGAAGTAAGTCCATGGAGTAGAAAACACCGCCTAAATAAATAAGTGGTGTCAAAATAAATGTAGGAACAATCGCTATATCATCAAAACTATTGGCAAAAACTGCGTTTATAAAACCTCCTAGAGAGAATAGAGTTGACGTGAGTAGCACTACTACAATTACTAAGAAAAGGTTACTAATTTCAAGCCTAGTAAAAAAAAGAGAGACAAGCGTGACTAAGATCGCTACGAACAATCCTCTACTTACCCCGCCAATGACGTAACCCAACAAAATAATATAATTTGGCGTTGGAGATACGAGTAGTTCTTCAATACTATCATTAAATTTTGAGCCATAAAACGAGGACACTACGTTTGAGTAAGAATTTGTGACTATCGCCATCATGATTAATCCTGGCACAACAAATTCCATATAGGTAAAACCTCCCATATTTCCAATTCTAGAACCAATGAGCGAGCCAAAAATAACAAAATATAATGACATTGTTATTGCAGAAGGCAGAAGAGTCTGTGGCCAGATTCGCAAATATCTGCGAATCTCCTTACGCACAATTGTAAGAAATGCGTAATACTGTTCAAGCCAAGTCAATTTGGCTTTTCCGTAAGATTAACAAACATTTCTTCAAGACGATTAGCCCTATTCCGCATGCTACTAATTTCAATTCCAGCACTATTTAATAATGAGAAGGCTTCATTAATTGCCTGACCTTTTTCTATTTCTATCTCTAGAGTATTAGAATCCAATATTCGAGACGAAAATCCTGGTAAACTAATATTTGAGGGAAGATCTTTAACTGAATCTAAGATAAAAACCTCACGATGTAATTGAGTTATAAGATTTCTAATGGTCGTATTCTCAACTATCTTTCCATGATTAATAATAGCAATATTTCTGCAAAGCGCCTCAGCCTCCTCCAAATAGTGAGTAGTAAGTATGATTGTTGTTCCATTGTCATTAATACGTTTCAAAAATTCCCACATGGTCCGTCTCATCTCAATATCAACACCAGCAGTGGGTTCATCCAGAATCAACAATTTAGGCTCATGAACCAAGGCTCTCGCTATCATTAAGCGCCGCTTCATGCCTCCAGATAAAAATCTGGACTGCACATGACGCTTATCCCAAAGCCCAAGTTCTCGCAAATAATTTTCTGCTCTGCTTTTAGCAAGAACAGGTGCCAAACCATAGTAGCCTGCCTGATTTATAACGATGTCATAAGCCATTTCGAATTGATTAAAATTAAATTCTTGAGGAACTACCCCGATATTTTTTTTTGCTAAGGCGAAATCTCTATCAATATCAAAGTCAAAAATCTTTACGGTACCGGAAGACTTTTTAACTAAAGAACAAACGATGCCGATTGTTGTTGACTTTCCTGCTCCATTTGGACCTAAGAGAGCAAAAAAATCACCCTGTTCCACGCTTAAATTAACATCAGTAAGTGCGGTATATCCATCACTGTATGTCTTGCACAAGCCTTTTAGGGATAATGCTGAAGTCATTCTAATATTCTTACCGAAACGGGTATTGTACTCGCAACAGATTACGCAGGTCGATTATTACTTTTATAAAACACGATCTTCACTGGCTCTGTAATAACTAAACTAGATTATTAAAGGGTTGACCCATTAACTCGGCAAACCTACAATGCCTCCGTTTCTTTGAATCCACTATGTCCCCTTCGTCTAGTGGCCTAGGACACCGCCCTTTCACGGCGGGAACAGGGGTTCGAACCCCCTAGGGGACGCCACCCAATTAAACTATTGATTTATAATAAGTTTTTTCGGCTTGGGGGAATTTTGGGGGAGTGAATATTACCGCTTTTTCGATGGCGTATTCTCAATTAGTAAACCGCCCTAGTCTCTATGGAAGTAATCGCTGTCCGGGATGGTGCTTTAGTGGTGTAAATCCAATTACTGACTCATCGTATGTATCTCGATACCTGAAATTGTCCCTCCTGGTGGCAGCTCGCACTTAACAGAAAAAACATCTGATTCGGTCATACGCCCTCGCTGGGTATCTATGTTGTAAAAATCACTGTGTACACTTGCAAATCCAGATTCATAAGATTTAATGTTCAACTTCATTTGTTCAGCTTCTCGGTACTCGCCTCCAAAAAGGTCGGTTCGATACAACTGACATTCCACGGGAAGATTATTATTTGAGGAAGACGATGAACTACTCTCAGAAAATAGTAATGAGAACTGGAACTTTTCCGGCTCACCAGATCTAACCGAATCAAAATTTAACATCCCTAAAGGACAAACAATAGACACTGAGTTTTGATCTGAAGCATTCGTTATCCCTGTCTCTCGAAATTGCAAGGACGCTACTTCATCACCATCCGTTGCTTTGCAGCTGGCTCCCGGAATTACAATAGTTTTTTTATCACTAAATAAATCAAAGTCTGGAACAAACATTGCGTGGAAAGAACAGTCTCTCAGCATTTTGAATTTATAACTACTTTCTATGGAGCTACTGCAATTTGACTTAGTATATCTATTCTTAAAGTAACGATCTGGATTTGATTCTTCATTAAAAATATAGTTTTCCGGCACTGGAAAAGTGATCTCTTTTTCTTCCAAAACCGTCACTCGTGCATTGGATTTCTGTCCTTGAAACTTCAGATAGCCGCCTTCCGTGACACTTGCTGATAACTGATATCTCTGAGCCCCCGCATACTCCGATACTTCTCCGAGATCAACACAACCAAATCCATTATTCAAAATTCCAGGACCTGGATAATAAAATGTTCCATCTTCCCTCTCCTGATTAACGAGAAGTGCAAGAATACTCATTATCGGATCGTATACATTTGAGTCATCAAGAAGCGACGTGTCACATTGTGAAAGACTCGGTCGATTATCAGCAATATAAATAAACATTCTGACGTTAGAATTAACATTGTGAGGAATGCCGTTAATAGAAGTTAACAGCGGATTCCCTTGTAAAAACAGCATAGGTGTGATGGTAAGCGTTTCAAATGCTGGATCTAACAAAAATTCGTCGTCACTCAAGCGATCAAAAGTAGAGAGACCCGACAGGGACGACAACGTCGTAAGATTAGAATTATTCTGAATTGAGATCACTTCAATAGATCCTGTAATAGACTGCAGTCCTTGTAAAGTTTCCAGGTCGGTTTCCACCACCTCTAAACTATCTATCCCCCTAAGCCAGCTGAGAGGCGTCAGGTCACTTACAGGTGCCGGCATAGCTAACAACCCCCCCACTTGACAAGCAACACCAGAATCAACAGTCAACTGAGTATTAGGATCACATTTTTCAAACTTAGAAATCGAAAGAATCCCCGGTAAAGAATCGCACCATGGAGTGGTTTCTGAAAAGCGTGCTCGAAACTGATTCACTTCATCCTGGTTTTCAAGTCTAAACACATAGGTGCCTGAACGCGTTTCTTCATCGGCTTGTGTTTTCGAGCATTCGCCTGCTGGAACAAATCCTACTTGATTTGGTGTAACGTAGACGGGATTCGATGGAATACTCTCTCCCACAGAATTAATCGCCTTAAGTGTGATCGTGTATGTGACGTCATTGGTCAATCCGGTAATCGTAATCGGGCTAGTCGAATCTTCTGGATTAAGAGGAGTATAGTAAGTGTCACCCGTGCTATAGGAATAATTGGTAATCGTGGCTCCATTATCATTCCCCGCAGTGAAACTGATGGTCACCTCACCATCACCGAACGAGGCCTTCAATCTCGTAGGTGCATCGGGCACCTTAACCAGAGCCTCTGGAGTGACTGATACAGTACTGGATGCCGGGCTTTGTCCTTCAGAATTAATCGCCTTAAGTCGTATCGAATAGGTCGTACCATTGGTCAGTCCCGTAATCGTAATCGGGCTCGTGGCATCGGCGGGACTCAAGTTGTTGTAGCCCGATCCATCAAGACTGTAGGCATAGTTGGTAATCGCGGCTCCGTTGGAACTTCCTTCAGTGAAACTGATAGTGACTTCACCATCACCTGGTGAGGCCGATAACCCTGTGGGAGCATCCGGTACCGAGACTACCGGTGCCGGTGTAACAGACACGGCACTGGATGCGGGACTTTGTCCTTCTGAATTAATCGCCTTAAGTCTTATTGAATAGGTCGTGCCATTGATCAGGCCGGTGATGGTAATCGGACTAGTGGCATCAGCAGGACTTAAATTATTGTAGCTCGATCCGTTAAGACTGTAAGCATAGTTGGTGATCGTGGCTCCGTTCCCATTACCCGCAGTAAAACTGATCGTCACCTCTCTATCACCCGGTGTGGCTAACAATCCGGTCGGTGCATCCGGTGTACTTACCGATGATGTCGGTGCCGCAGATACGGTATTGGATGCCGGGCTTTGTCCAACAGAATTGATTGCCTTGAGTCGTATCGAATAGGTCTTACCATTGGTTAGACCGGTAATCGTAACCGGACTGGAAGCATCGGCGGGATTTAACTCCCTATAAGCATTCAGTTCCGACCCTGTGGTGTTATATGCATAGTTGGTAATCGAGGCTCCATTAGAATTTCCTGCATTGAAACTTATAGTAACCTCTCCGTCTCCTGATGAAGCCGATAGTCCTGTAGGCGCGTCAGGTGCACTGCGGGGTGTTGCAGAGATCGCACTGGAAGCTGGACTTTGTCCCGCAAAATTAATCGCCTTGAGTCGTATCGAATAGGTTGTGCCATTGGTCAGTCCCGTAATCGTAATGGGACTGGTGGCATCGGCAGGACTTAAGTTGGTGTAGCTCGATCCATTAAGACTGTAAGCATAGTTGGTAATCGCGGCTCCATTGGAATTTCCTTCAGTGAAACTGATGGTCACTCTATTATTACCCGCACTCGCAGACAATCCAGTCGGTGCGTCCGGTACATTAGGCAGCGTTACCGAGATAGCACTGGAAGCTGGACTTTGTCCGGCAGAATTAATCGCCTTGAGTCGTATCGAATAGGTTGTGCCATTGGTCAGTCCCGTAATCGTAATCGGACTCATGGCATCTGCAGGATTTAAGTTACTAAAACTCGATCCATCAAGACTGTAAGCATAGTTGGTGATCGTGGCTCCGTTCCCATTACCCGCAGTAAAACTGATCGTCACCTCTCTATCACCTGGTGTGGCAGACAATCCGGTCGGCGCATCCGGTGCACTTACCGACGCTGTCGGTGCTACAGATACGGCACTGGAAGCTGGACTTTGTCCGGCAGAATTAATCGCCTTAAGTCGTATCGAATAGGTGGTGCCATTGGTCAAACCAGTAATTGTAATCGGGCTCGTGGCATCGGCGGGATTCAGTGTCGTATAGTTGGTCCCATCTGTACTATAGGCATAGTTAGTGATAGCTGCGCCATTATTGTTACCGGCAGTAAAACTAATCGTTACCTGCCCATCACCGGATGAGGCTGACAATCCAGTCGGTGCATCCGGTGCACTTACCGGCAGACTCGGCGTTACAGACACGGCTGCGGAGGCTGGACCGTAACCTAAAGAATTAATTGCCTTGAGTCGTATCGAATAGGTCGTTCCATTGTTAAGACCGCTGATATTGATCGGACTTGTCGGATCAGCAGGGTTCAGTGCCGTATAGTTAGTTCCATCGGTGCTGTAGGCATAGTTGGTGATCGAGGCACCATTACTATTACCCGGAGTGAAGCTGATGGTCGCGCTGCCATTACCCGCGCTCGCAGATAATCCCGTCGGTGCGTCGGGCACATTCGGCAGTGTTACCGAGACTGCACTGGATGCCGGACTTTGTCCGACAGAATTAATCGCCTTGAGTCGTATCGAATAGGTCGCACCATTAGTCAGACCCGTAATCGTGATCGGACTCGTGGCATCAGCAGGATTTAAGATAGTGTAGTTGGTCCCGTCAGTACTGTAGGCATAGTTGGTGATAGCAGCTCCATTGGAATTTCCCGCAGTGAAACTGATCGTTACCTGGGCATCACTAGGAGAAGCCGATAGCCCTGAAGGAGGATCTGGTAGTGCTGGCACTACTCCATTACGATATTGAAGGGTGTAGCTACCGGCAGCGTTATCATACTTAAACCATAGCGCACTAACCTTGCTACCGTCAGCAGAGATAGCAATAACCGGATCTCCAGTCCCGCCGTCTCCACTTCCAAGATCAAAGATTGGGTCCCAAGTATTTCCATTGTCGACGCTTCTTCTACCTTTAACTACATAATTAGAACCCTCAACAGTTAACCATACAATAATCGGATTGCCTGCAGATGATGCGGCCATAATACCTGAGCTTGGATTATACTCAGACGCAAAAGAATTGTCTGATGGAGACACTTGAACAGGCGAGTTCCAGTTCGCACCAAAGTCCGAACTACTGCGCACCTGAATTGTATCTTTGGGGCTATTATTGATATAACCATCACCGTGTCCCCAACTGACACTAACCTTACTGCCATCGCTTGACGCAACGACCGCAGGTGGTTGAGATCCGGTCGAAGAAAGTTGAGTCCCCGCCGCCCAGCTCGAGCCCGAATTACTACTTCTTGATGAGCATATGAGTCTTGTAGAACTATCTCCACCGGGGCCATCATCGCATCTCCATACGATATTTAGTCGGGCACCATCATCAGATCCAGCAATCGCAGGATAGGCAAGGTTATGATCGCTAATACTCACATCAACAGCAGCACTCCAACTAGCCCCACTGTCGGAGCTGGTACGTGATTTAATAGCGTATGGGGGATTAGGCGTTCCAAAATCATAGTTCTGCCAGACGACGGTTGTTGAAGTACCATTAGCTGAGGTGGTTATATCTGGGTGTTCGGCTGCGTCGCCCTCTGGGTCTGCACCACCCACCGATAAGTCATATGTCGAACCCCAACTATTTCCTCCGTCTGTGCTACTACGTGCCTGAATTTTTTTTTCGTAGCTATCGCTATATATTTGCCAAACAATCGTTATTTTTGAGCCATCTGAGGACATGGCAACCCTGGGAAACTCAGCGCGCTCATTGTTACCAATCTCGGAAAGCAGAGTAACTGCACTCCATGTATTTCCACCATCACTACTGCTGTGAGTCTTGATTCCACCATAAGAAGCATGTTCATAGACAACAGTAACCCTGTTTCCATCTGACGACATAGCAATCTGTGGATTATCCGCATGACTCCCACCATCATTCGTTGGACTTAATGTAGCAGTAGCACCCCAAGTCGCCCCAGCATCGCTACTTGCACGTGTCTGGACGTGACTAAAACATCCACTGCATGTTTGCCTCCAAAGAGCGACTACTTTTTGTCCATCAGATGACGATACTATCGACGCATCATCTGCGGCCGATGTTCCAGCAATATCAACCGTGCTCCCCCATACAATCTCTGCCATTACGGATTCAATGCTTAATGCAAACGACACCAATATAACGAAATTAGAAGCGAGGTTTCTGAATATCATCAAGCTAGGTTACTAGAAGCTGACTTAGCATGAAATAGCATATATTGATCAGAACTGAGTAGTTTTTGCTCTCAAGGTCAGTTTTTCTATTTAGTTCTGAGAACCGATGATTACCTTGTATGGTTACCGTCAAGTGGATAGGATCTTTCTAGAATAAAATCAGGAGAGAGAAATGCACGACTACTTTGTACCCAATAGAGATGATTTTGAAATAATTGAGAAAATTGCAACCAGTAACGACGATACGTCGCTGGTCATGCTGAATTTGAATACCTATGCACCGGAGGCAGATTATCCAAATGGCGCACTCTATACGGAATGGATGCATGTCCTTGGGATGTTAATTGACCAAGCGGGTGGAAAAAAATTATGGCAACTACCCGTCTTTGGTCAACCAATTGGCAGTCAGGAACTGGATGAAATTATCGCCGTGTGGTGGCCGTCGCACAGTGCATTTCTGTCTATAACGGAACAACCAGCAAGTGAGGAAAACTTTAGATTACGAAGCTTATGTTTAAAAAATGCTGTGCTTCACAGGTGTCCCGGCGATATTTTGAGTTCTCCCTAAGCCAGCAATGCAGGCATAAGCATTGAAAACTAACACACGAAGTGGATTAAAAAAACTGGCTTCCTAGTAGATGTCTTAGTAGATAGCTCTAATCTCTATAGAAGTAATCGCTGTTTGGGGCGGCAGGTCACAGGTGATGGTGTAGTTGGTTAGGTTACTAGCAGGTCGCCAGTTGTTCCATGACTTTGTGGTCGTCGCTGTACCATTTAAACCTATCTCAAAACTCTCCGAATTAGAAACTACTTGACCTAGAAACTCATTCAGCGTGCAGGTAACCGTGTCATTATCCTCGGTAGTCTTCAGAAGACTTACCTCTACATCCAATAAAGTGGTTGGCGCTAAAAGGTCTCCTGTGAAAGCATCTCTGGGGATCGCGCAAGTGATTCCAATATTTCCCGAGATTTCAGTATTGGTAAGTCCCGATTCTCTAGATTGTAACTTTAAACTATTTCTTGGATCAGCGGCTTTACATACGGTTGCTGGATAAACTCGTTTGTTAGAACCATTAGGTATGGTCTTGGGAGAGACTCTGATAAATCGACTACCATTCCACTCCCAACGATGCAGAATACGCTCATCTCCACCTGGCGCAACCATTACACTATAGATATCTAGTTCTCCATCATAGTCATAGTCTTGCGCACTCATCCATGTAATCCATAAAGTATTATTTTGCGGGCAGGCGCCTTGGCTACCAGTAATAGAATTACCAGTGATCATATCGCTGGTGATATCAGAGGGTACTCTTTCTTTAAAACTTACGATCTGGACAAAATGTCCCCCATAATAATTCTCTTGAGAATCTGGAGATCCTCCTGTTCGTGTAACTAAAAGTTCAAGAGTTCCGTCTCTATTAAGATCGAAAACATCAAGATCAGCAATCGTACCGTAGTCCTGAACGGTTGGAATAATAGTCATGTTCTCGGCACTATAGGTCTTTGAACTACTTCCCCACATTATCCTCACTCTGCCAACCGCGTGTTTTTCAGGAGATAGATCGATAAACTCTTTTAGTGTGGGATATTTTGCAAAATTAGTTTCATTATTGTCTTGTTCATGTCCACCCATGATGAGATCTAAAAAACCATCTTCATCCACATCCACTAACTCAAAGTGAAATTGTGCCCACCAAAACCAAAATTCGTCTGGGGACACAAGAGATTGATCTAATACGAAAGAGTTGTTGCCATTATTAATTAGAAACCCCCAGAACTTTATACTGTCATCTACCTGCGGGTTGTTATCTCCCCTTGTAAAAATATCCAGATCTCCATCACCATCAATGTCACCAGAGGTAGCTGCATGTGCCGCCATTTTTTGAGTAAGTTTGTGCGCGGTGAATCCCCCTGTTGCTTCAAAAGTATTTTCCAAAAGATATTGCTCTTCGGAAAATGTTATTTCACTGTACACATCAGTGCCATGATTTACTAAATATAGGTCAGGATCTCCATCGTTATCGAAGTCGCCAACGAGGATTTTTCTGGCGAGATGAAATTTAAGAGGATCATTACTAGCGCGACCGTTATATTTGATCGGTTCGTAAATAAAGGAGCCATCTTTGTAAAGATAGAGCTCTAATTCCCTTGGAACCAATCCAAGTGCAAATTCTAGTTCGGAATCGCGCCTCGCATTAAACTGAGGATGCAGTACATAATCGTCGTAGCCGTCTCCATTGAAATCGGCAAACCCTACTCCGGAGTAGTCATCCCATTCGTTTTCGCCTTGAAACCGGGGACATACTGCAGGATTATCCCTGCCATTCCTTACCCGTATGTCATGCCAATCGACCTTGATATTTGAATACTGAAGCTCGTGGGAAGGTTGTAAATAATTTTTTTCGGTTGGCTGGGGCTGCGTTATCACATCATAACTAAACGTTGTTGAGTAGTTCTCCGAATCCACTACGTTGATTTCGATAATATCCGTACCCGTGATCGATAGACGATGGTTAATATTTTGTAATTTCGTACTTGTATAAATTAAGGAGAAAACTCCTTCTTCAGCGCCCACGTCCGGCGTTGATACAAGCTCTACTTCTCCATTGGCTGCACTAACGTTCGCAGCTTTGAATGATCCGAGGTCATTAATTTGTAGTTGAATTTCTTTTGGGGTATTTAGAGTGAATATTTCATCCAGACCATGAGTTATTTGCGATATTCCGATCCAAATGAAAATTAAAATCTGAATTTGGCATCGGCGTAGTAAAATAGATTTCACAAAACTTTCCTAGTGGGGAATATAGTGATAATACAGGATAGCCACCCTAGGGTCAGATATAAGCAGCAGATGTTACTAAGATTTGATTAGAAAAAAAGAAAATGTCTCTAGTTTGGAATAATTGCGCTAGCCAACCCTTCGATGACTCCATTGTTTGGTAACTTACAGGCAATACTTGCGCTTTGGGGTGCGTCATAATCGTGTTCAAAAATTATAGAATCTGAGATACCACTCGATAGAGCCACTTTTTCTAATGGTTTATTCACCCAATTGTCCTGACTATATGAGAAAAAACGAAAAGCACACTCGATTTCCATAACCGAAAAACTATCGTTTCTTAAAACGATGGCATGAAGGTTATAGGTGTTATATGGATCTGATCTAGAGAGATCTATTTCGGTGATAAGGGGGCACATCACCCACAGAGGGGTTGATCCAGTGTTAGTTAAACCTCTCTCCCTCCACTGCATTCTCTGACTTTGAGCTGGGTTGATAGCTTCGCAAACGGCGGGATGTTGCGAAGTTATTTTTGGATCTGCTTCTACCCTAAATACAAATATACCAATCAGGGTAAAAATCAGAACAACTCGAAACAAAATAAACATCACAGTACTCCTATCTACAATACTCACACCCCATAAATGCATACTAATTTAATTTTTACCCCAGACTCTAACTACTTCGACTTGATATAATATACGGCGTTACCACCTGACTTGGCCCCTTCAATGATTTCAACATTACTATCTGTTGCTCTAGATAACATACTCATTGCCTCGAAGTGTAATTCCAGTGGAGTCAGTTCAGCTCCATCACCTGCTATAGCTTGATCCAACAAATCTAAGGTGACTTCAGCTCTGCAAGCCGAGTATTTGCAGTCTATACTCGATATGGCTTGAGGTTGAGAGGAAATCGTCACGGGCGTGCCGTTGTCCCCAGTTAAATTGGCATACCAATCTTCAGGACTAACTCTTCTCTCGGAAAAAGGCCCACTGCTCACAAATCTAGAAATAGTACTGACTGGAAATACGTCCTCGCTCACTGCCACATTATCGCTATCTCCACCCAAGACTTCAGTGGAAGAAGATCGCTCGATCTTAAGCGCTTCGATCTCTTTTTCGAGTGCAATAATTCTTGCTATGGCATTTTTCAGAATTCCTGCATTCCACTCGGCATTCAGCGGTGAAGGAAAACTAGGAGTTACCAATGACTCTGATTTTAGCACTGACTCGTAATCCACTGATTCAACAATATTTTTTTTTGAAAAAAAGAAAGTCCCTAGTAACCCTCCAAACAAACCGAAAATACAACTTAATAGGAAAAATTTTGTGTTCTGCATTGCCACTTGCCCCAATTCGAACAACAGCTACGTTTAACTCTCCTTTTGAAAGTCTTAGAGTCTAACCAAGAAAAATAGTATAAACATGTATAGATCTAACAGAAAGCAAATTTACCGCTTAAAATGTAGCAACAAATCGTCCTAGTCTCTATAGACGTAATCGCTGTCTGGGATCATAGCTCACGACAATTCCCACTCCACAAGTAAGACAATTAGCAGACCATGCCGAATATCCAACGAAGGTCGTATCCTTATTTTGAGCATAGTTTCCGAACCCGACTAGCGTTCTGATATCTTGCACAAAGACAATGTCGTCTGGAGATTCAGGGGCAAACGTATAACTCGTTGAAGTAAACCATTCCTTTGGTATATAGAGGCTTTTAAAAATTACTTCATCAAAATTAATACGAGGATTCGGCATCCCTTCAAATAGATAGTCTAGGGAGTTAGTGGCCTCTATTTTTTCAATCCACGCGTCCGATGCATCATAAAACTCTTCGCTTTGAAGAAGACTTGGAAAGAGACTAATTAAAGTCACAAAAACTATCGATTTATAGCGGAAAATAGTAGGCACCATAAAACTATCACTCCACAATTTTTGAACTAATAGGCACTTAAATTTAAGCTTTGTGACTTCGAGCAGTTATATTTTCGCTGATATTACTTTTTCTATCTGCTTATATCAGATTAGCATTTGCTCTTTGAAAATAGCTGATGCCTTACTCTACAACTAGTCTGGTCTCAATAGAGGTAATCGCTGTCTGAGGTGGTACATCGCAGATAATACTATAGGAGCCAAGATACGATACTGTCAATGACTCACCCAAAGTTTTGGAAGTTTCTTCTTCGAAGGCCAGTGGAACATCCACTGCTAACATTGAACGGGTTTCTTGCCCTAGCTGCTCGGTTAGAGAACAGTCCATTTCGTCACCTGCTTCAAGATCAAGATTGGTTGATCTCGCTCTCAGAGAAATGCCAATACGAACATCACCAATTGTTTCTATCGTATCTATTAATGGCAGCACAATAGGACATACAACCTCAAGATTGTCATCTGATTTTGTATTGATGAGTCCGGATTCTCTAGACTGCAATTTGAGACTGTTGCCGGGATCAGACGCGGTGCATGAGGTGCCTGGAATGATTGTGTGAATCTCTGTCTCTTGGACTGGAGCAGTTAATGAAAAATTTGCGTTTACAGTACAGTCACTGTTAATCAGATTAGTCGTGAAAGTTGAATCTCTGAGAGAGCCCCCGCAGGTTCCGCCAACTGAAGTTACTTCATATCCAGAATCTGATGCAATCGTAAAAGATGTTTTATCTCCAGCCTCTACACGTTGGGGCGTCGACGGTGAAATCGATCCGCCTGTGCCTGCACTGGGTGTTACCGTATAGTAACTTGCAACAGCTGAAGCCCATGTAAGGACATCACTTTTTATTATTTCGTTAGCGACTGGATGTTGATAGCTCCATCGCGTCTCGCGGACCACCCTACCCAAATAATGGTTTTCGTTGGCATCGCAGTAACCACGATTTGTGGAAGCACCTGCACCCACTTGTTCTGTTTCAGAGTAGACTTCTGTCCATTCGGAGCCTATTTTGGTCTCCCAACCGGTAACTGTTATAGTTTTTGATGAGTTATTCGACAATCCATGTCCCTTATAAATTTCTCCCTCATTATCGCAAAAATAGCTTCCCGCTAAAGTACGCTCAATTTTGTAGCTCACCACATCAGATGAGGAAAAATCACTAGTGGTAGATTCAAAATTGGCAGTGACGGTACAATCGGATGTTATTGCATTGGTTGTATATGTACCACCAGTAAGATTTCCTCCACAACTACCTCCAACATTAAGAATATCGTAACCGGAACTAGGCGTAATGGTAAAACTGATTGTACTGCCCTCTGAAACAGTTTGAGGCGATGGAGGTGAAATTGATCCGCCAGATCCTGCGCTCGGAGTAACTGTATACGTAGTTGTTATGATCTCACTAGGTTTAAAGTGTGCGGTCACCTTGCAATCATATGATATGGGGCCTGTTGTGAAAGTACTAGTACTCTGACCACCTTCACAATCGCCTGTGAAAAAATTAAGCTGGTAGCCTGAATCAGGAGACGCATTGACACTCAAATTTTCGCCAGCATTAACCTGGACTGATCCACTTGGAGAAACAATACCGTTTGATCCTGATTTTACTGTAACGGTGTAAGAAGAATTCCAATATATCCTCTCGGTTTCTTCTGTGACACCGGTAACTGGATTTTCATAAGTCCAATAACTGGATCGTACGGCACCAGTATCTAGCGGTGAGTCTCCTGTTGCGCACCAACCTCTGGCTGCTGAGTCACCGGGAACCAAGACATCATCAGCACTTGCTGTATAAGAAGTATAGATATCACCGGCACCGGTCAACCAATATCCTTTAAGCAACTTCAAACTAAATGGGGAACTATTAAGCACGTGGGTATAACCGCTATAGCCTGTAATTCCATCACTTTCGCATTCCCATCCTACTTTATAGGAGGAAACATTTTCAGAATTGAAAATGTTTCCTTCAAGCCCAGCAACCGCATGACGAATTTCATTAAAACCAGTAACATTATCCGCTTCACCAACTTCGCCTATCGCGATACCACAGGGCTGTCCGGAACAAGAATTCTTATTTGGTGCCGAAAAGAGACCAACTCTAGCCTCATTTTGTGGCGAGTTATACCCCATTATTGTGTAGAAACTACCATCTACTCTGTGTCCATAGCTGTAAGTAAACGCACCGTCATCCACACTTCCATCATCGTTGAGAGAATCTAAACGATTGTGATTGGAGCCAAGATTATGTCCGATCTCATGAGCAAAGGACAAATTATCACAATATGACCCTGACCCAGAGGGAGGATGCCAATGCGTAGCCCCTAAAAAGAGTTCTCGAGCAGTGATTCCGCGCACAGTGGCGACCCACGCCATTCCACAAGCATCAGTATTAGGAGGTCTCACCATAGTATGCACTATATCTGCCTGATAGGTGTCCCGATCCGATGCCAAACTAGAAAATGCCCCTTCTCCAACACGCATCTGCTCGGTTACCAAATCCAATGTTAGCTCACCATCATCTGGCAACGATACAGATAAGGCCTGACTTACGTTGAGCCTGATAAAAATTCCGCTGTCTGAGAATGCTGAATTCGCGAGAGAGACGACAGTATCTACTACTTGAAGCGCATTTTCTAAGCGATCATCATAGTAAATCAGCAGATTTATGGTAGCAATTTCAGAAGAACGACTCGAGCGGTTTATCTCACTTTTTTTTTTATCCCCTTAATACCAGGTGGAACGAGTGCACCAATGCCAGGTGGAACGAGTGCACCGTGATCGATAGGTAAGAGTTTTGCACCCGTGGATAGAATATCTATAATTTGTAATGATCCATTAGCAGAATCGATTTTGTATTTTCGATCGAGTATATTGAAGTCTCCTAATAAATCTCCCTTCTCACCAATAACTAATTGCAATCGAGAGAACTCGTCCACCACCTTTGCTGTTACTAACCAATTGCCTAATCCTGTCAATTCTGACTTTTCTACCAAGTATTGCACAACCTCACCTGAAGGCGCTTTAATCTCAAGCGTATCACCAGCAAGCAGCTTTTTTGGGACAATGGAAAGTGTAATTGGATGGATTCCTTTCTCCGGGTGTATTCTTGAGCTGGATTCCTTATAAGAGAATAACTCAACCGCAAAGACAGGATTAGAGATGATTAGGACGAAAAAGATTCCGAGGAATTTCATTACTAAATAGTAACTTGAGGACGATGGTAAATAAATCAGAAAACACCATTAAAACTGCTCAAATATTATCGAAAAAAATAAAAGGAAAGTTCTTAACTTGCGAAAAGATATCACTACCCTATTCTTAATTAGTAAATGTCCCTGATCTCTAAAGAAATAGTCGTTGTCTGGGATTGAAGACCAGCGGTGGTGGGGCAGTTGATAAAGTTGTTAGTTGGACAGTAGTTACTTCGATTAAACCAATTTAAGCTAATTTTGGTGCCGCAAATATGGTCATGAGCACGTTGATGAAAATATTCAATTAACTATCTGATACAATTTAAATTTTATATTTAAGAAATAGTTATCTAGGAGTGGATATGAATTTTGTTAAGACTAAGTTTTTGTGGATTTACTTTATCGGTATGATGCCCTTCACAACATCGTTATCTAGTGCTGATGACTACGATTACGGAGGGTGGGGGAAACCATTCCCATCAGAAATCAGATCATGTGAATTGAGAGAGGGAAAGACAATGATCGATCTTTCCTCTACCGTAGATACTTGGAATGAGATGGCCGATGAGAGTGGTATCAATCATTATACCGCTTATATTTTAAGACCCATATTTTCGACTAGTCCAGATTTAGCAAGAAATATAGTTTGGTATGGTAACTGGTCCCTGAAATCAGAAGAGCCAACAATTGATTTGCTCACTGACAATGATAAAGGCCTAGCGGAGTTAATTAATTCGGTCTTGGCGTGCAATTCAGCTATTCATTATTGGGGCTGGAAAGTTTTTGATGGAGTTGATCTTTCAAATAAGAAAAAACGGATGATCACTATTTCTGAGTGTGGAATGGAATCGGACTGGGATAACTTAAGAGGTAAGCTGACATCGAAGAGTGATGATGATCTTTTGAGGGCCAACAAGGCATTAGTAGAATTCTTAAAGGACAAGTCACCATTTGAGCAAAATGCATCTCAGTTTTGGGCGAATACCGGATTCTTAGGCAGTGATATAGATAATGCTCCAGATTTTTTGTGGCTACGCGAGTATGAGAGTGTTAAGGCATATGAGGATCAAAATAGAGAGAGCACAGAACAAGGATTTTGGACGTTCTGGGTGAAAACTTTTCAACCGGTAGTAGATTGCCATACCTCGCAAGCTTTCAATGCTTTGAGAATACGACAGGCATCATATGATTAAAAAGGGCACTACAGCTTAACGATATTTAATAACGATCAGTGTAGACGACTAAAAACTATCAAGATTTTCTTGCGAGGTCGCCCCCTAGGGGGCGAAATCCTCTTAAATTAGTGGGTTAATAGAGATTTGTTTAACACATCACAATTTTGTTATTGTGAATCTTACCATTCCTTTTCGATAACCGATTCTTAATTGGTAAATCGCTCTAGCCTCGAGATGAATGAATTTCCACATACAAGTCTGATTTCGTAAGATATAATTGTTAGAGAATAAAGTTGTCTGGGAGACAGTCATGGAAGGATTCAGTATTTCGGTTATTGTGTTTCTACTTTTCGCGTTATTACTGACTCTGACGGGCGCAAAAATTGTCCCTCAAGGATTCAGCTGGACTGTGGAGCGCTTCGGCAGATACACCGGAATTCTTAGCCCTGGTATAAATTTTATAATTCCTCTTGTGGACCGAATCGGTGAAAAACTGAACATGATGGAGCAAGTCCTCGATATCTTACCGCAAGAGGTGATCAGCTCTGATAATGCTATGGTAACGACAGATGCTGTATGTTTTTATCAGGTCCAGGAGCCTGAAAAGGCTGCCTACGAGGTAAATGATAGGACATTGGCTATGCAGAATCTTGTCATGACTAATATCCGAGCAGTGCTTGGATCGATGGAGTTGGACGAGATGCTTAGTAATAGAGATCGCATCAATACAGAACTTCTAATCAAAGTAGACGAGGCGACAAACCCTTGGGGTATTAAAGTCACTCGAATAGAGATCCGTGACATCACCCCGCCCGATGATCTAGTGCAATCAATGGCACGACAGATGAAAGCGGAGAGAGACAAGCGGGCTCAAATTCTCGAAGCCGAAGGGCATCGGGAAGCGGAAATTAAACGAGCTGAGGGAGACAAGCAGGCGGCGATACTACAGGCTGAGGGACAACTGCAAGCTGCTATGCGAGAGGCTGAGGCCAGAGAGAGACTAGCAGAGGCAGAAGCGAAAGCTACGGAGGTTGTCAGTAAAGCAATTTCGAATGGAGACCCTCAAGCGATCAACTACTTCATTGCTCAGAAGTATACCGAAGCCTTGGGCCAACTTGTAGCATCAAATAATAGTAAGGTATTTATGATTCCATTAGAAGCGAGCTCTCTCATAGGATCACTAGCCGGTATTTCCGAAATCACAGGAGCGATCAGGGAAGAAGAAAAATGATTGTAGAATTCTTACAAGAATTGCAACCATGGCACTGGTTCATTTTTGGAATATGTCTTCTTATCTTCGAGCTTTTTGGTACAGCCGGTTTCTTTATTGGCATATCAATAGCTGCTATCACGATGGCCCTATTGAATTTGATGACAGATACGATATCTTGGGAATGGCAACTTATAATTTTTTCTGTCCTTGCCGTGGCGTTCACAATACTTTATCTCAAAATATTTAAACAATTTAATCTAAAGTCTGATTCACCTAAACTAAATGATAGGGCCGCCCAGTTAGTCGGCCGGCAATTTACTCTAGAGAAATCTGTTGAAGGCCAAGAAAAGATTCAGATAGGTGATACATTTTGGACCGTAGAGAGCGATTGCAATATCAGTTCCGGGTCTTCAGTACGAGTAATTAATACTAGAGGAATGACGTTAGTCATAGAAGCTCTAAATGAGGACTGTACGACTGATGATGTCGTAAACAGATCGCTCTAGCTTCTGTTTTTAAGATACTGATATATTGTATTTTCCTTGGAAATTTTAGGAAAGAACGAGACTACTGTGAGATTAAAGTAATTGTTCCTAAGTTCCCATCAATTCGAACACGATCGCCAGTTTTAAAGACCCGTGTGCCGCACCGGGTATTAACAATACAAGGGAGGCCATACTCTCTTGCGATCACTGCTCCGTGAGATACCGAACTTCCTAAATCAGTAACAAGTCCCGAGATCAAACTAAAGTAGGGTGTCCAACCAATATCTGTTATTGGCGTGATCAAGATTTCCCGAGGTTGCAGCGATGATGCCTCTTCAAGATTATAAGCCACCCTTACAAATCCCTCTGCAACGCCCCGAGAAGCAGGACGACCTTGAATAAAATCTTTATCTAACTCAGCCTCTATTAAATCTTCTAGTGGCTCCGGATGGCCGATAGAGATATCTGGAAAGCGAAGATGTTGCTGAAATTCTAGCGCTGTTCGTCTGCCCAGTGCTTTCTCTATAGCTACCTGAGAAGGCTTTCTAATCACCCCTGGTAATTCATCGATGCTAAAGAAATTTACTAAATCAGGATCTGGTAATAAGTCTTCTGATACCATTACTTTACCAAGGTGACGAAAAGCCACTTTAAAACGATACGCTAATTCAACCAGCTGCGACTTCGTCAACTCGCGACGACGAATTGCATTATGTGCTTTTGGTAAAATCCATCGAAGCCCTCTTGAAAGTTGCGAATGATCCAGATCTTCATGATTTTTGCCGGGCTTGTCATCGGCAATGAGACGGGATTGTACTGCGGCCTGCATACTTTGAACAAGTGGCTCAAGATTGTCTCTCCAACTCAAATCTCGCATGCAAAGCTCTCTTACACCACGGTGTCCATGTGAGTTAAGGAAGCACATAAACCCCTCGGATACTGTCTCAGTAGACTGCAGCCAATTTAATGCGCTATCAGTCTCCACATGTTGAAAATTCTTCTCTACATCCGGTCGCAGCGCGATCTCATCGATTAATTTATCTAGCTGCTCTACCATCAAAACACTCTCTACATCCTTTGCTCCTGATAACAGCCTAATTGCTTCGGCCTGCTCTTCAATAGTACTGTCATTAGATTTTTCGGAGACCAAATTTTCTACGATGGCAGAAAGAAATCCGGAGAGAGTAGATGACTGAATATGAACCGCCATACAATAGTTAAAAAACCAGAGTTTACTGGCTAATTCACTCCACATTTCGGTACTATTTTTTTTCTTTATAATAGAAAATTGCTCAAGCTGAGTAGTAAAGTCAATAACAACATTTGGTGCATCAATGCAGTACTTTAAAAGTTTTAAAGTGTTTTTAACTCTTATCCACCAGGGTTTTAAAGGTAACTCCTTAAGCTCTGGAACAATACGGCCACAAAGTGTTTGCGCCGCCTGATCAGCGCTTGCACCAAGTACACCAGCTGATATCAATAAGTTTCCTGTTAAATTTAAGAAAAGATGTCCAAAGGCAGCCGCGGTGACTTGCCAGCTATCGTCAATAAACTTTCTTACCCCTACCTTCACCTGCATGTCCTGTAGCCCGTAGTCAATCCCTCCTCCTGTGAATGATATTGTAAGAGGACAGACTGCACCGGGCATCATTTCGCTCACATTACTTGTTGTTAACAAGTCAGTATTTTTGGGTAAAACCGTATCAAACTCGTTAAGGTCAGAGGGTAGTGTTGTTATCGGTCTACTTTGGAGCCAATACAATACTCCATCACTATCAATTGCCCATTCAAGATCCAGCGGATGACCGACTAAAGAAGACGCCTTTCTCGCTTGATCAGAAATCAATGCAATCTCATCATCATTCAGAAGAGGAACATCGCCTGTTAGATATCTTACTACCACCTCACCGTTATTATTAATTTTGTAATGATCAGGCGTGGTTTCTCCACTAACTAAGGATTCTCCTAATCCATTTACGGCATCAATCACCAGTCGATCTCGTCTAGCGCTAATAGGATCAGAAGTGAAGACTACTCCTGAGACACGAGATTGAATCATACACTGAACAATAACATTCATAGTATTGCTACTATGTCCCATGCGCTCATACTGATAGCGCTTAACAACGTCACTTTTAATAGAATCTACACAGCGAGCAATAGCATTCAGGAGCTCGCCCTCGCTAGTCACATTAAGCACGGTTTCGAATTGACCGGCAAAAGACGCTTCATCACTATCTTCATCGGTTGCCGATGATCTAACAGCAACCGTTGCAAAATCTAACGTAGCGTAATAACGATTAAGATCAGTGAAATATGTATTAGATTGTGCGTTACCAATAACGAATCCTCGTGGAACTGAAAACCCCATCTGAATAAGTTGTGAAAGACCGAAGGCCTTCCCGCCAAAGGAGCGATCTGTTACCTGATCAAGTGATAATATCTGCCGGTTCACAGACTGATTTTTTGCTTCACTCACTACTTCTAAGTCAGGATGTTTCATAGGCGATTGGTAATATGCTCAAATGACGTCACTAAAATAAAACCTGTATTGGGCATTTTATAAATTGGGTCATGCGCCCGAAGCTGTTCATATAATGAATATGGATTAGCCTGCATCGAGGGCGTCATTAGGTAAGAGTAGTGTTTCATCCAATAATCCCAATCATCGCTACTTAGGGTTTAAGGTAATCGAAAGACTATTAATGCAGTATCGCAAGCCGGTAGGGTCTGGACCATCCTCAAAAACGTGGCCGAGGTGAGACCCACACTTACCAAAACTAGTATCTCTAGTTTCTTCTAGCGCCGCTGATTTAATCGGTTGATAAAAACTTGGCCAGCCACAACCAGAATCGTACTTGTGCTCGGACAAGAAAAGAAGTTCCTCACAACACTTGCAAACATAGCTGCCAGCTACCTTACAGTCCCAATACTCACCTGAAAATGCTCTTTCCGTCCCTTTTTTTCTGCACACATAGTATTCTTCCTCGCTTAGTTTTTCCCGCCAGATTCCATCTTTATCCTTCATAAAAACCTTCCTTATAACTTCGATTAATAACTGCGCAATACCTTACAACCTAACGCTTCGATCATCGCCAACTGATGGTCCTCCAGACCCGTATCAAGAATCAAACTACCGTAAGCCTCTCTGCGTTCAGGATACGCTGATCTTAATCTGTCAAAGGAGAATGAGTCTTGCTGTTGATGACCCGTAATATTCGCTCGCAAACTGTTATCGTCCTTATCTATTCGATAGAATCCTCTCAAGATATCTCTCACGGTGCTTGCTTTGGTGCCACCAGATAAAATCTTGATCGCAGGAGGGGGGTCTAGATAAATTGTTTCGGATACTAAGTCTGATGACATAAAAGATGTGAGCGCTCTAGCTAGCATTGCTGTTCCCAGAAATTTACCATCGTGACTATATCCAGCAACATGAGGGGTTCCAATTCGCACGCACTCCAGTAAGTCTTTTGAAATAGAAGGTTCACCTTCCCATACATCACAGACCACATTTGGACCAAAGCCACACCTCAAAAGGTCCAATAATGCATCGGTATGAATCAGTTCTCCTCTAGCTGCATTTATTAATAACGAATTTTTGGGGATTTCCTCTAGCGTTTTGGAATTAATAATATATTTACTGGGCCAAGGTTTCTCATGGCATAGAGAAGCATGTAATGTAATGACGTCTGAACTAAGAGTGGCTGTTAAGTCATCAGTAAATGAATCTCCATCTAGAGATAACCAGGGATCATAGATAATATGGTGGATTTTTAGTCCTCTCAGACGCTCTGCTAAACACTTACCAACATGTCCAAACCCTACTATACCAACCCGACCACCTGCCTCCAGCCGTTCCAAGTAATCGTCGATCTCCGCGATAGCGCATAAGACATATTCTACTACCGAGTTGGCATTGCATCCGGGCGCACTAGAAAACCCTATGCCATTTTTTTTCAACCAATCTATATCCACATGATCAATACCACTCGTCGCACTACCAACGAACTTCACTGATGTTCCTTTCAGGAGTTCTTCATTAACAGATGTCACGGACCTAACTAATAA
>CABYJX010000006.1 GCA_902519405.1 uncultured Gammaproteobacteria bacterium | reverse complement strand
GGAAGAGTACACCTTTCGCAGCTCAGGTTGCAGCAGAAAGAGCTGGTGACGCTGCGAAGGAATATGGACTTAAAAATTTGGATGTCCATGTTAAAGGCCCTGGCCCTGGTCGTGAATCTGCAGTGAGAGCATTGAATACTTGTGGCTATAAAATCACAAATATCATAGATGTTACTCCGATTCCCCATAATGGTTGCCGACCTCCAAAACGGAGAAGAGTTTAGAACATGAGAGAGGATTATTGATGGCTCGATATATAGGCCCTAAGTGCAAATTATCTCGTAGAGAAGGCACAGACCTCTTTCTTAAAAGTGGGGTTCGTGCTCTAGAAACGAAGTGCAAACCCGAATCGCTTCCCGGACAACATGGTGCACGAAGAGGGAGACTATCGGATTACGGAGTGCAGTTGCGGGAAAAACAGAAAGTCAGAAGGATGTACGGAGTACTCGAAAAGCAATTCAGAAATTATTATAAAGAAGCAGCTCGGTTGAGAGGTGCAACCGGAGAAAACTTACTCCAGCTTCTTGAGAGTCGATTAGATAACGTAGTATACAGAATGGGTTTTGGTTCGACGCGATCGGAGGCGAGGCAGTTAGTCTCACATAAGTCTATATTGGTCAATGGTGTTTCTGTAAACATACCTTCATATAAGGTTAAGGGAGGAGACACTATTTCACTTACCGAGCGTGCAAAAAAACAGCTCCGGGTTCAAGCTGCTTTGGCGTTAGCCTCTCAGCGAGGTGAGCCAGAATGGGTTGAAGTTAGTAATGAAAAGATGGAGGGTGTTTTTAAAGCCCCTCCTGACAGACAAGACCTTCCTTCTGAAATTAATGAAAGCCTAATTGTTGAACTTTACTCAAAGTAAGCCTTTATTCACGTCATAAAAGTCACAGGTACTCAAATGCAAAATGCAGTTAAAGATTTACTTACTCCAAATAAAATTGATGTTGATCAAAAAAGCCCTACCAGCGCTCTTGTGACTCTTGAGCCTCTAGAGAGAGGCTTTGGTCACACTTTGGGAAATGCGTTGAGGAGAATTTTACTTTCCTCTATGCCTGGGTGCGCTATTACCGAGGTGGAGATAGACGGTGTGCTCCATGAATATGATGTAATAGAAGGTGTTCTAGAAGATGTGATAGAAATCCTACTCAATCTTAAGGGTGTGGCTCTTACTATGGGAAGTAAGGATAAAGCAGAATTAACTTTGAGTAGTAAAGGACCTGGTGTGGTGACCGTGGCAGATATCCAATTAGATAACGAAGTGGAAGTGTGTAATCCAGAGCATGTTATATGTCATCTAAACGATGATTCAGTTCTAGATATGCGATTGACTATTGAGAAAGGACGAGGTTATTCACCAGCTGACTCTAGAAACTCTGCGGAGGATGATACTAGGGCCATAGGTAAATTACTTTTAGATGCGACATTCTCTCCGGTAAATAAAATCTCGTATGTTGTTGAATCGGCGCGGGTAGAACAAAGAACTGATCTAGACAAGCTTATTTTAGATCTAGAGACAAATGGTACGATAGACCCTGAGGACGCGATTCGTCGAGCAGCCACGATTCTACAACAACAACTTGCTGTATTTGTTGATTTGGAAAGCGAAGCCGAAACTGAGGCGCCTGAGGAAGAAGATGAAGTAGATCCTATACTACTACGTCCTGTTGATGATCTTGAGCTCACTGTAAGGTCTGCAAATTGTCTAAAGGCGGAAAATATTTATTATATTGGTGACCTTGTTCAAAGAACGGAGGTGGAGCTACTTAAAACGCCAAACTTAGGAAAGAAATCACTCACCGAAATCAAAGATGTACTTGCATCTCGTGGATTATCATTAGGTATGAGGCTTGATAACTGGCCTCCAGCAAGCCTTCGTAATGATGATCGAGTGCTAAGTACATAGCCTTCGAGAGAGATTTTTAATATATTTTTAGCGTGTAACGAGATGGGAAAGGGTCACTGTCATGCGGCATAGAAATAGTGGAAGAAAACTCAATCGTAATAGCTCCCATAGGAAAGCCATGTTCAGGAATATGACGATTTCCCTGGTAGAACATGAACATATAAAGACAACCCTTCCAAAAGCCAAGGAGCTAAGAGGGTTTGCAGAGCCTTTGATCACCCTAGCAAAAAAAGATAGTATGGCTAACAGGAGGCTTGCCTTCGATCGAATACGAAGTAAATCTGCCGTAGGAAAATTGTTTGGAGAGCTTGGTCCAAGATACGAAGCTCGTCCTGGAGGCTATTTGAGAATTCTAAAATGTGGATTTAGAGCCGGAGATAATGCTCCAATGGCTATTGTCGAGCTGCTCGATCGCCCGCAGCGGGATTCGAATTCAGATGATACCGACTAGTCTGGTATCGTTATCTAGAACTAATTTTTGTAATCAAATTCTGTGTTACTGAAAAAATAAAAATTATTTTTTCTTTTCACAAAGCACATCTAATAGCAGACTGAAATAATGCTGGAAGCTCCTCGTTAGATGTTTCGAGTACTTTGTTTAACCATTTATGAAAGGTTTGACAACCTTCCTCATTTTTGCCAAATATAATCTCATTACGTAGACCTGTTTTTAGCGCCGCCTGTTGTTTCATACCAGTTCTGTAATCTTCCTCGGCAACAACAGTTTCTAGTAAATCAAACATGGCTTGTGCTTCCTCTCTTTCATCTAGCTCTAGTTTTCTAGGAATCATATAGGTTTGTATCGTTATAGATTCCGAGACAGTAGATCCCGGAAAAAGCTGAGATATAAGTATCCCTCTACATCCTGCATCAAAGGAGGCGATGGAAACATGCGGAAAAATCGTCCAAACTCCAGTTGTCAAGCTTTCGATATCAAAACTTTCAGGGGATGTATTAAAAGACTCTTTTGCGTAATCTGGATCAGGTGATGTCACTCGCGTATGTGGACCCCAAGAATAGGCTAAAGATTTATAAGGTATATCAGAGCCAAAAGTCTTTTTATGTAATATTGGCAAATGATATAAATCGAGATAGCCGTCATAAGCAATTTTCCAATTTGGCCCCTCGAGCGATCTGCGATCAAAAATTCTAAATTCGCGCAAATTAAAGTGCTGCAGGAGAGTGTCATACCCACATAGATAGTCCGAGATATTTAATTGAGAATTGGGATCAGTATTCACCCATATAAGACCAGCATTCTCGTAAACTGGAAGACGTATCAGGCCATGCTTCGATTTATCAATTTCTCCAAATATATCATTAGCGAAGACATTGGCCAGAGAACCATCAAGTGCATATCTCCAAGCGTGATAAGGGCAAGTCAATTTTTTGATTTTTCCACATCCTAGTTCTAAAAGTTGAGCTCCACGATGCCCGCAACTATTTAGCATTGCATGAAGCTCAAAGTTTTCATCTCGCGTAATAATGATTGGCACACTAGCAACTTCCGTGCATAAATAGCTTTGTGCTTCAGGTAATTCGCATGACATTGCAACTAGTAATGGTAATCGACGGAATATTTTCTCTTTCTCTAAAAGCCATTTTCTCTCGTCAGTATATTCCACTGCAGGTACTTTCATTGTCTTTTTTGCAAGCGACACTGATCCTGCTTTGGCATGTTTAATATTATCCCTTGCAAGACTGATCAAAGTTCTTCGACTCATACTGATGCCACCAATAAATCCTATTTATAGTAGTTAATTATGCTCATCTCATTAAATCTCTCAAAAGTAATCATCGTAATCAAAATCATTCTCTTCGTGATTATCTCCCGTGCTAGTTCTTTGACAGGAGCTAATAGCTGGCAAGTAGCTAACATAAAATGCCATTAATTTAGTTTGTATAGAAATTCTTTGTACTATGTCACCGCTTTTTTTTATTTGGAAAAGTTTGGATCCTATCTTTACAAGATCGTTATCCATTTCCTGCATGCATGAATGAAAAAGATGGCTAGTGATAGCGTTGTTCAGATATCCTTTGCGGTAGAAAAAGATTTGGTCATCATCCTCAAAAAAAAATAAATCCACCTCACCATTACCATTTAGATCTTCCGCACACATCGTATAAATCATGAAGCTGTCGCAGTAAAGTGTAGTCTGACGAAGTCGATTTTTATCAGTATATTCGTTCGTTTTAATTGTGGAACATCCTAAAGCGAGAGTACTTAGCAGCATTATAAACTGGAGGAATCCTCTACCAGTTTTATATAAAATCATGCCGCTTTTTCCCGCCCACTTTCTTTTAGTATTTCTGAAAGAAAGCTTCCCGTAAATGAATGTGCACATTTCGCTAGCTCTTCCGGAGAGCCTGACGCAATTATTTCTCCTCCTTTAGCGCCACCCTCAGGTCCAAGGTCTACAAGCCAATCAGCAGTTTTTACAACGTCTAGATTATGTTCAATGATGACGACGGTATTCCCCTGATCACGAAGTTTGTGAAGAACAATCAATAACTGCTTGATATCTTCAAAATGGAGTCCAGTTGTTGGCTCATCAAGTATGTACAGTGTCTTACCCGTATCTCGTTTAGACAATTCTCTAGAGAGTTTTATCCGCTGAGCTTCACCGCCAGACAGCGTGGTAGAAGCTTGGCCAAGCTTGATGTAGCTGAGCCCAACATCAATCAGAGTTTGTAGTTTTTTTGCTATGGACGGTACGGCAGAAAAAAAGTCTAGCGCATCCTCTACTGTCATATCTAGCACTTCAAAAATATTTTTACCTTTGAACATTATATCTAATGTTTCTCGATTATATCTCTTACCTTTACAAATATCGCATGGAACATATATGTCTGGAAGAAAATGCATCTCGACCTTTGTTACTCCGTCACCTTGACATGCCTCGCATCTTCCGCCGCGAACATTAAAACTAAATCTACCGGGTTTATATCCTCGGGAACGTGATTCTTGAGTATTAGCGAAAAGTTCTCTTATTGGTGAAAATATTCCAGTATATGTAGCTGGATTTGAACGTGGTGTTCTACCGATTGGACTTTGATTAATATCAATGCATTTATCTATCTTGCTTAACCCCACTACCGAATCATACGCAGCTACTTTTAAAGCAGAATTTCGATTGAATTGGTTAGCGGCAAGTGGAAACAAAGTATTATTGATTAAAGTCGATTTCCCAGATCCAGAGACTCCTGTGACACAAGTTAATAGACCCAAAGGCAAAGTGAAGTTAATTTTTTTTAAATTATTACCTCGAGCCCCTTGGATAGTTATTTCGTAATCTGGGGAGGCGAGTTTTCTTTTCTTTGGTGTCTCTATCTTTCGTTTTTCAGACAGATAGGCACCGGTAATAGAATTATTATTTCCAATAATATCTTCAAGGGAGCCTTCAGCTATAATATTCCCACCATGCACTCCTGCCCCAGGTCCGATATCAATTATATAATCCGCAAGACGGATCGCTTCCTCATCATGCTCTACTACAATGACTGAATTCCCAAGATCACGGAGATGTGTCAAACTACCAAGAAGTCGAGCGTTATCTCTTTGATGGAGCCCGATAGATGGTTCGTCAAGTATATACATTACCCCGACTAATCCAGCACCAATTTGGGATGCCAACCTAATTCGCTGAGCTTCGCCACCGGAGAGTGTGTCAGCACTTCGATCTAGAGTAAGATAATCTAATCCGACGTCTACTAGAAATTTATATCTAGCGACAACTTCTTTTAAAATACTTTCCGCAATTTCTCCTTTGCGTCCAATTAGGTTTAGAGATTTAAAATAGCTGTGTGACGAACCAATTGACATTTTTGTCACATCTGGAAGTGATTTTTCATTAATAAAAACATATCTTGCCGCTACCCCGAGTCGCGTGCCGTCACAACTAGAACATTTGCTGGTGGATAGAAATTTAGCGAGTTCGTCACGAACAGAATTCGATTCTGTTTCACGATAACGTCGCTCCATACTTGGAATAACGCCCTCGAAAGGATGATTTCGCTTGAAGACTGTTCCTTTGTCGTTTATGTAATTAAACTCTATTTCCTCCGTTCCACTTCCAAAAAGGATAATATCTTTATATTTGTCATCAAGCATTTTATAGGGCTGTTCTATATCAAAATCATAGTGTGAAGCTAGGGACTTAATCATCTGAAAGTAATACAGATTTCGTCTATCCCAGCCTCGGATCGCTCCAGAACTCAAGCTGCTGGCCGAATCTGTTATGACGAGGTTAGGATCAAAATATTGTTTTATTCCAAGTCCATCGCAAAATTGACATGCTCCGTTTGGGCTATTGAACGAAAATAGCCGCGGCTCCAGTTCTTCAATACTATAACCACATTCCAGGCAAGAAAAATGCGCTGAGAAACTTAGCGTTATGTTGTCGTCATCCATTGAGACGACCGTTGCACGGCCGTCAGATAATTCTAAAGCGGTTTCAAATGATTCCGCTAGGCGTTGTTTCAGTTCCTTTCTTACTTTGAATCGATCAACTACCGCCTCGATACGATGCTTCTTATTTTTATTTAGTTTAGGGATTTGATCCAGCTCAAATATACTGCCGTCCACACGCACTCTTATAAACCCAGCAGCGCGCAAACTCTCAAAGACGGGCAAGTGCTCTCCTTTTTTATCTCTTATTAAAGGAGAAAGTAGCATCAGACGAGAGCCCTCCTGAAGAGACAAAACTGAGTCCACCATTTGGCTGATCGTTTTAGCTTCAAGTTTTCCACCATGTTCTGGACAAACAGGATCTCCAATTCTTGAATAGAGAAGTCGCAAATAATCATAAATTTCCGTTATCGTGCCTACTGTTGATCGTGGATTATGGGAAGTGGATTTTTGCTCTATTGAGATTGCTGGAGAGAGGCCTTCAATTCGATCTATATCAGGCTTCTCCATTATTGATAGGAACTGGCGTGCGTAGGTGGATAAAGATTCCACATAGCGTCTTTGTCCTTCAGCATATAGAGTATCGAAGGCTAAAGAAGATTTTCCTGATCCAGATATGCCAGTAATTACAACCAGCTTATCCCTTGGAATATCGAGATCAATATTCTTCAAGTTGTGGGTTCTAGCGCCCCTGATTACGATTGAATTCATGATAATCCGTTTTTTTTCTAACGTACCAGTATAAGCCTCCATGCTGACTTTAGGCAAAGATTCATGCACAATGATCTTCGTGTACTGTAATTATGTCTAGAAAAACTAACGATTTTAATATAAAGCCAAAAATCGTGATTACTTAACTTATCTTTTTCCTATGAACTCTTCTGAAAGACGCTTAGTTTTTATAGTCTCCTGCCTCTACCTGGTTCGGATGTTAGGACTTTTCATGATATTTCCGATCTTGGGACCCTATGCCGTGGAGATCAAGGGTGCTACACCTATTCTTATGGGATTGGCACTTGGTGGGTATGGAGTTACGCAGGCAATTTTTCAGATTCCAATGAGTTGGTTATCTGACTTTTTTGGCCGCAAGCGAATTATAATAATCGGTTTAACTATATTTTGCTTAGGTAGTGTAGTGGCGGGTATGGCCAGCAATATTCATATAATGATAATTGGTCGTATCCTTCAGGGCGCCGGCGCGATAGCAGGGTCGGTTATGGCTCTGATTCTTGATAATACTCGAGAAAGTCAGCGTACGAAATCGATGGCTATCGTTGGTGCTAGTATTGGTATTTCCTTCTCCGTCGCAATGGTTTTAGGACCGGTAGTAGCTGCATTTTTTGGGATTTCAGGCGTCTTCTATCTTACCGCATTACTTTCTATTTTAGGCATTGGTCTTGTGAGTTTTGGAGTTCCAAGCCAGACAGCTATTTTTCAAAGACGTCCTGCGTCGGCACTTTATAAGTTGGAGGAGATAAATAGAGTATGCCGGGATTTGAAGCTTCAAAAACTGTTTTTTGGAATTTTTTCGCTCCATTTTATTCTGGCAAGCATTTTCTCATTTATACCCTCCTCCTTAGAGGTGATATTTAATATATCTAGAGACATTCACTGGAAATTATATCTTCCTGTTGTCTTGGGATCTTTATTATCAGTCTTGTTGATACTCAATTTTTTTGAAAAAAGCAGCCGCTCGGAGACTATCTTCATACTTTTTATTTTTATCTTAAGTTTGTCAGTACTTGGATTTTTATCCACGAAAACTCTTGTGATCTACACTTTTTTCTTGTTCATATTTTTTGTCGCTTTTAATTACTTCGAGGCGATTTTACCGGCTATGGTTGGCTCTCAAGTATCCCAAATAAATCGGGGCCTCGCATTAGGCTTATTTTCAACTAGTCAGTTTTTGGGCACGGCTTTAGGTGGAGTATTTGGAGGATGGATTTTTCAGTTTGACAGTAGCATATGGAGATTTTGCCTGATCCCAATAATATGCTGGCTTTTTTTAGAATCGAGGCCTGCTTGGATCCGAAGAGTATAATATTTGTGAGTTTGAAAGCTTTTTTGAATTCCCCTCCCTGTTTCTCAAGAAGATAAGGTAAATCAGAGCTCGTTTTGCGACTTAGCTGATGCAATTATAATTAGGGATTGCTATAGTCGTTTTGAAATTGATTGCCGTAACGTATAAATATTTAGAGGATAAAGCATGGCTTCAAGAGGCATTAATAAAGTTATTTTGGTTGGGAATTTAGGTAACGATCCCGAGACAAGATATTTACCAAGCGGAGGGGCGGTTACGAATATCAGCGTAGCGACGTCTGATTCTTGGAAAGATAAGCAAACAGGCCAACTTCAAGAGCGCACTGAATGGCATCGTATCGTTTTCTTTAATCGTTTAGCAGAGATTGCTGCAGAGTATTTGAAAAAAGGATCTAAAGTTTATCTGGAAGGCTCCTTGAGAACTCGGAAATGGCAAGACAAAGCAGGGCAAGACCGCTATACCACGGAGATCGTGGCAGGGGAAATGCAGATGTTGGACAGTCGAGGAGCTGGTCAGGAGGGTAGTGGCTATGCTCCGGCTCGATTGGAAGAAGCGCAAAACTTTTCTTCGCCAGTAGCAGATACAAAAATAGCCGATAGTATATCAGATGAGGACATACCCTTTTAAAGCTTAGAAAGATTAAATGAAAAATTAGAGGTTTAGTTCTTTGCGAGTAGTTATTATTGGAGAGGATACTTGTCTAGGAGCGGGTTTAAGGGTTCACTTACTTAGATGGGGGCGACATCAGATTGAAACGATCGCCACAAAAGCAGACCGGTGGAGGAGTGAGCGTCAGCTCCGAAAAAGATTAAAGAGGATATCGCCAGATATTCTTATTGATTTAAGGTTTTCAAGGCGTTCTGAGGAGAGTACATATCCCGATATTATAGACTTAGAGAATACCGAGTGGATCGCTAAAGCTTGTGCAAGAGAGAAAATTTATGTGCTCCATATTTCAAGTCCAACGGTGTTTTCAGGTAAGAAAAACAAGCCTTATCAAGAAAGCGACTTACCAGATGCTGTTGACAGACGTGGGATCTTTCTATTGAGTAATGAGGATAAGATCCGGCAGGTCTGCGAAAGGCATCTAATTCTTAGATTAGGTCCTATATTCGCAGCATATGGATCAAATATTTTAACTGAGGTTATTAAAGAACTTGAAGAGCGAAGGGAAGTAAATTACTCAGTTAAAAAAATAGAATGCCCACTGCATGCTTCTGATGGTGCTCGAGTAGTTTCAGGAATTATCGATCAAATAAGTGCTGGTGCAAATAGCGTAGGCACGTATCACTACTGTGGATCTGAAGCTGTTTCCGGCTACGATTTTTCTGAAGAAGTTTTATCTTCTTTGCTTAAAGTGAAGTCTATCAAGGCAGATGTAATTCTTCATCCGACTAAGCATGACGAAATATTAAATTTTGTATTGGATTGTAGCAAAATTCAGAATTGTTTTGCGATTAGACAAATGCCATGGAAGCAATCTTTGTCAGAGGCGGTAAAAAATTTTTATTCAGAGCGATAAATCGGAGGCTATTTTATGCTGAAAGACAATAATTTTTCTGAGTCCCTAGCTATAAACGTGCTTACCGTCTCTGATACTAGAACTTCTGAAAATGATACTTCAGGAGATTACTTGTGTGGAGTTATTCAAGGCGCAGGTCATAATTTGAGCGAAAGGACTATTGTATTAGATGATATCTATCAAATTCGAGCAGTATTATCTACTTGGATTGCAAATGAGAATATTAATGGGATACTAGTTACGGGAGGAACAGGCTTTTCCGGAAGAGATTCTACGCCAGAGGCCGTGACACCCCTTTTTGATAAATGTATAGATGGTTTTGGAGAGGTTTTTCGATACTTATCTTACGATGAAATAGGATCATCCACGGTTCAATCTCGGGCTTTAGCTGGGGTCGCGAATAAAACAACCATTTTCTGTTTACCTGGGTCTACGGGTGCATGTAAATTGGCTTGGAATCATCTTATAAGAGAGCAATTAGACTCAAGTCATCAGCCTTGCAATTTCGTTGGGGCATTTCGATCTAAGGATTAATTATGAGACTGCCTCGCCTATCAATAAATGATGCGCGACACCTATTGCTTGAAAGAGCTATTCCTATTAAGGAGGTTAAAACTAAAGATCTTCTAGAGGCAAATAATTGTGTTTTAGCAAAGAAAATCATTTCTCCGATAGACGTCCCATTAGTAACCAATAGTGGGATGGATGGGTATGCCGTTGAAGCACGAGTTTCTGCAGGTAAAACTTTGGAAATAAGCGATAGAATTCCTGCAGGTACGTTACCCTCGTCACTTAAGAAGCACACGGCTGCAAGAATTTTCACTGGGGCTCCCTTGCCTCAGGGTGCAGATGCAGTCATAGTGCAAGAGGATGCAATCGAAGCTGAAGGATCGGTTACTCTACCAAAAACTTTGAGTATTGGTCAGAATGTTAGGCAGGCTGGTGAAGATATTAGAGCAGGAGAAGAAATATTCTCAGCGGGACATCGGCTTCGTGCTCAAGATCTAGGCTTACTGGCGTCAATTGGAACTTCTTCAGTTTCGGTGAAACGAGCTCTTAAAGTTGCAGTCCTCAGTACCGGTGATGAATTAGTCGAGCCTGGATTACGACCATTAAAGTTTGGTCAGCTGTATAGTTCTAACCAAGTTACTTTGTTATCCCTTTTAAAACATTGGGGAATGGATATTGTTGATTTTGGCATAGTTCCCGATGATCCAATTAAAATAGCTAAAGTATTTTCCCAGGCATCTGATGTGGCCGATTGCGTAATAACTACCGGAGGAGTTTCTGTAGGTGAAGAGGATCACGTTAGATCCCAAATTAGAAATCTAGGGGAATTAATTTTCTGGAAGCTAAATATTAAGCCAGGTAAACCAATGGCTTTAGGGATGATAGGTCCTACTCCCATCCTTAGTTTACCAGGAAACCCTGTTTCCGCGTTTGTAGTTTTTTTATTAGTGGCGAAACCGTTTCTTTATGCTTTGCAAGGAGATAGTTATAAGGAACTAATGTATACACCTGCTAGCGCAAAATTCACTCTCGAAGGATCTTCAGATAGACAACAGTACCTGAGAGTGCGAATTTCACAAAGTATTACTGGACTAGCAGCAGAACTTTACCCTCATCAAGGTTCTGGTGTTTTCACTTCTGTGTGTAAGTCTGATGCGCTGGCTGAAGTCCCACCAAAAACCGAGATCACAAATAGTCAATCCATTAATGTATTGATGCTCGATCACTTAATTAGCTCCTAAAAGCACTTTGACTTAAATTAGACGGATATTTTTGTAAAGACTAAAGAAGCGTTAGTTCCACCAAAGCCAAAGCTATTTGACATTATCCGCTGTAGATTTACATTCTCTATGCGCTTTAATGCTATGGGCAGTCCTTCAGCTTCCGGATCAAGATTCTCTATATTAGCTGAAGCTGCAATAAAGCTATCACGTTGCATTATTAGAGAATATATTGCTTCCTGTACGCCTGCTGCGCCCAACGAATGTCCTGATAATGACTTAGTCGAACCAATTATTGGCATACTTCCCGTATTGGAATATGCCTCTTTAACGGCTTTAAGCTCCTGAATGTCGCCAGCCGGTGTACTGGTTCCATGAGCATTGATATAACTTATTTCTCCTCGGATATTCCTTAGTGCTTCTTTCATACATCTGACAGCACCTTCCCCTGAGGGCGCCACCATATCATATCCATCCGAGGTGGCGCCATATCCGATAATCTCACTGTAAATCTTTGCTCCCCTTGCTTTGGCATGTTCCAGTTCTTCAAGTACCAATATTCCACCACCTCCAGCAATTACAAATCCGTCTCGTTCTAAATCATATGCTCTGGATGCCTTTTCAGGAGTATCGTTATATTTTGTAGATAAAGCGCCCATCGCATCGAAAAGACAGCTGAGGGTCCAATGAAGTTCCTCACCACCACCAGCGAAAACAACATCTTGCTTTCCTAATTGAATCTGTTCCATCGCATTTCCTATGCAATGAGCACTAGTGGAGCAAGCAGATGAGATTGAATAGTTGACCCCTTTTATTTTAAAGGGAGTAGCGAGACAAGCGGAGACCGTACTCCCCATAGTTTGTGTTACTCGATAGGGGCCTATGCGACGTAAACCGCGCTCACGAAGAATATCTGCTGCTTCTGTCTGATTTGCGGACGACGCTCCTCCAGATCCAGCAATTATTCCAGTTTTCGGATTTGATACTTCTTTTTCCTCAAGTCCTGAATCTTCTATTGCCTGTAACATAGAAATATATGCATAGCTCGCTGCATCTCCCATAAATCGTCTTTGTTTGCGATCTATAAATTCTTCAATCAAAATATTCGGCGCACCGGCAATCTGTGAACGCATGCCGACTTCAATTTGTTCTTCCCGAGTCTGTATACCAGAAGACCCCTCAAAAAGTGAGGAGGCTACTTCTTCAATAGAATTTCCCAAACAAGAAACTATTCCCATCCCTGTTATCACAACTCTACGAGACATACTTAAAAAGGCTCCGTATTAGTGAAAAGACCCACTCGGAGATCTTTTGCATTATAAATTTCCCTCTTATCAACAGAAACTATACCGTCGGCGATACCCATTACTAATTTTCGTTCAATGATTCGCTTAACATGTATATGGTATTTGACAATTTTTGAGGTTGGAAGGATTTCACCCTTAAATTTAACTTCACCAGAACCAAGTGCTCTGCCTCGTCCTGGATTTCCGCGCCATCCGAGGAAAAATCCTACCAGTTGCCACATAGCATCGAGGCCTAGACACCCAGGCATAACCGGGTCACCAGGAAAATGACATTTGAAGAACCATAGATTTGGTGAAATATCAAACTCGGCTATAACCTCGCCTCTAGAAAAATCACCTCCCTCAGAGCTAATATGCATAATCCGATCAACCATGAGCATGCTGCCGCTTGGAAGTTGGGCATTATTTTTTCCAAACATTTCGCCACGGCTACAGGCCAATAAATCATCTTTAGAAAAACTGGATCTACTATTCATAAATTTGACTCAGTAAATACTTTCTTCAAATATTTTTTCATTTAAAGGTCTAGAGAGATTGCATAGTGTAATGGCTGAAAGAAACAAGTCCAGCTTTGGAAATAGATTCTCGTTGTGTTTTAATTATACGTGTAGTTTTAAGCTTTTAACATGTCTCGTCATTTTTAGTAAATCTTGGAGAATTGATCGTTTTTAAAAAAAATCAAATTTTTTTCTTTGGTGAACATCGGTGATTCCAGTAATCCTTTGTGGGGGTGTAGGTAGTCGTCTATGGCCTATCTCTCGGGAAGCTCACCCGAAACAGTATCTCGATCTGGTCGGCAGTAAGACAATGTTACAGGATACGTTGAGAAGAGCGTTGCTTGTAGGTGACGAAGCCCCTATCTTGATTTGCAATGAAGAGAGTAGATTTACCACGGCAGAGCAAGTTAGGCAGATTGGAGCACAAGTTAACGCTATTATTTTGGAGCCCGAGGGGAGAAATACGGCGCCAGCTTTGGCTTTAGCGGCTATTCAAATTTGCAAGAGCGATCCTGATACGTTACTACATGTAATGCCCGCAGACCATATTATTCTCGAAGACGAACATTTTATTTCCGCAACCAGAACTGCTGCAGAATTTGCAAAAAAAGACATGTTGATGACCATGGGTATCAAGCCAACTGCTCCCGAAACTGGTTATGGTTACATCAAAATAGGAGAAGAAGTTGGATCAAAAACTTTTGAGGTCGCAGAATTTATTGAAAAACCAGATTTCGGCCGTGCTGAAACCTTTTTAAAAGAGGGAAATTTTCTATGGAACAGCGGTATGTTCCTATTTTCTGCTTCCTCCTATCTTCGAGAGCTAAGGAAGTATAACCCATCAATTCTAAGAGCTTGTATGAAGGCTGTGGAAACCTCTTGCATAGATCTAGACTTTATGAGACCCGGAGAGGAAGCTTTTCTAGACAGCCCGAACATGAGTATCGATTATGCCGTAATGGAAAAAACTGAAAAAGCAGGTGTTACGATTTTGGAAAGTAGCTGGAGCGATGTAGGATCATGGTCGGCTTTATGGTCTATTTCAGATCGTGATAGCGATGGAAATACCATTCGAGGTGACGTGCTTATAGATAATTGTGAGAATAGTTATATTCGAAGCGAATCGCGGTTAGTTACTGCAACTGGTTTGAAGGACCTTGTTTTAGTAGAGACGGCAGATGCGGTTTTAGCTACAACTATTGGAGATTCCCAAGGAGTCAAAGACATAGTTAACAAGCTCAAATTAGCTCGTCGTGCAGAAGTTTTCAACCATAAGGAAGTTTTTCGCCCTTGGGGTTCCTATGAATCTTTAGTGATTTCTGAACGTTTTCAAGTCAAACGTATAATTGTAAAAGCTGGCCATGCGTTGTCTCTTCAGAAACATTTTCGAAGAGCGGAGCATTGGGTAGTTGTAAGTGGAGTGGGTGAGGTGACCTGCGGTTCAGAAACCTTCAACTTAGAGGTTGATGAATCTGTTTATATTCCCATAAATACGAAGCATAGGTTGCGAAACTGTCAGAGTGAACCTCTCGAAATAATTGAAGTACAGACGGGAGATTATTTAGGAGAAGATGACATTGAAAGATACGATGATGATTATGGAAGAGATAATAGTAAGCAATAATTCATGAATAAGAGGTTAGTAAAAAAGTGTCTTTTTCCCGTAGCAGGGTATGGGACCAGATTTTTGCCTGCTACTAAGAGTATGCCGAAAGAAATGCTCCCAATTGTTAATAAGCCACTAGTTCAATATGGAGTAGAAGAGGCGATCGAGGCAGGGATGACTAACTGCGCTATGGTTACGGGGCGTGGGAAGCGCGCAATTGCTGATCATTTCGATATTAGTTACGAACTAGAAAAGCAAATCTCAGGAACTTCCAAAGAAAATTTCTTGAGTGGTATCCGCAGGGTCTTGGATCAGGGAATTTTCACGATGGTACGTCAGCGAGAGATGCTTGGCCTAGGCCATGCTATTTTAACAGGCGAAGTATTGATCGGCGATCAGCCATTTGGTGTGCTTTTATCAGATGATTTATGTATTAATCCTGAAAGAGGCGTACTAAATCAGATGGTTAGCTTATATGAGGAGTTTAGCTGCTCGATAGTAGCTCTGCAGGAGGTACCTATGGATCAGGTAAATAGATATGGTATTGTTTCTGGCAACAGTCTTAGGGAAGGGGTGATCAGAATCAAAGAGATGGTTGAAAAACCAGAAGTGGGGAAGGCAGCTTCAAATCTCGCAATTATCGGGAGATATATTCTCACACCAGATATCTTTGAAATTATTAGACATACTGAACCTGGCGCCAATGGTGAGATTCAGCTAACTGATGCGCTTAATCGACAAGCCTCTAAAGGTGGTGTTATTGGATACAAATTTGAAGGTAAGCGATTTGATTGCGGTAGTGTTCCTGGATTTGTCGAGGCCACAAATTATGTCTACGAAAATATCTTTGAGAGGTAAAAGCTTTGTCTTATAAAGTCCTCAATTGTTTCACAGCTTACGATGTTAGAGGTCGTGTTCCAGACCAATTGAACGAGAGTATTGCTAAACAAATTGGCCAAGCATATGCAGAGGTTATTAAGCCACAACAAGTCGTTGTTGGAAATGATATTAGATTGAGTAGTCACCAAATAAAGAAAGGACTAATTTCTGGATTGCGTGATCAGGGAGTTTCTGTTTTTGATATCGGCGAATGTGGCACGGAGGAGATATATTTTGCTTCTCAACATTCTCGAGTAGGTGGTGGCATAGTAGTGACTGCAAGTCATAATCCTATGCATTTTAATGGAATGAAATTCGTTCGAGAGGAAGCTAAACCTATTTCAGGTGATAGTGGCCTAGATGAAATTCGTGCCGTAGCTGAAGCTAATCAGTTTAGTTCCTCTAAATCTAAAGGAAGTTTAAATAAGCTGGATACTTCGGATGCATATATAAAACATCTACTAAGTTATATAGATGTTTCTATACTTCCAAAATATCGAATTGTTTCGAATCCGGGTAATGGTGGAGCCGGTAGGATAATCGATTTACTTGAACCTCATCTTCCTTTTGAGTTTGTTAAAATTCATCATGAACCAGATGGAAATTTTCCAAATGGTGTTCCAAATCCTTTGTTGCGGGAGAATCGAGTATCTACCAGTCAGGCAGTTAAGGAGAATAAAGCAAACCTAGGAATAGCATGGGATGGTGATTTTGACCGATGCTTCTTTTTTGATGCAGATGGAAATTTTATCGAAGGCTACTATATCGTTGGCCTTTTAGCAGAGGCGTTTCTGGAAAAAGCTGCCGGCTCAGCAATAGTTCATGATCCTCGATTAATTTGGAATACGATAGATATCGTGAATAAGTTTAACGGTAAGGCAGTCCAGAGCAAGACGGGGCATGCATTTATAAAAGAGAGCATGAGAGCGGAAAATGCAGTGTACGGAGGAGAAATGAGTGCTCATCATTACTTTCGAGACTTTTCTTATTGCGATAGCGGTATGATCCCATGGTTGCTAGTTTGTGGTTTGATGGCTTCCAAGAATAAGTCACTCGCTGAATTAGTGGATGAAAGACAAAAACTCTTTCCTTGTAGTGGCGAAATTAATCGTGAAGTTTTAGATGCGGAAAAATTGCTTAAAGTAGTTGAGACTCATTTTACACCAGAGATCCAAAGAATCGATCATATGGATGGAATAAGTGTAGATTGTGGTGACTGGAGATTCAGTCTGAGAACATCAAATACAGAGCCAGTTGTTAGACTGAACGTAGAAAGTTACAGAGATACGGCTCTGCTGAAGAAAAAGACAGCAGAATTATTAGAAATAGTTGATAGCGGTTAGTCTGTTAACTTGGTATTCCTCCATTTCGAAATCAATCGATATGTAGCAGGATCTAATTTGTGAGTCTCTTTATCTCTGAGCATTATTGATTGAATATTTGCGCTAATTGTTTTGCCCAGCTCAACACCCCATTGATCAAAAGGGTTTATACCCCAGATGCGGGCACTAAAATAGGTTTTGTGTTCGTACAAAGCCAATAGGCTGCCCAGTGTAGTTGGATTTAGAGATTCGAAACTGACAACGCTGCTGGGTCTATTGCCCGGCATTTTTAGATGCTCGGCGAGAATTCGAGCCTCTTTCACTGACAAACCCTTTTTTACTAACGAATTGTATGCTTCTTCAGTGGAACGACCAATCATTAGAGTTCTTGCTTGCGCTAAACAATGGGCTACCATCTTTGCGTGCTCCGCAGCTCTTCCTGATATAGTTGAGAGTGGTAGTATAAAATCTATAGGGCAAAGCACAGTGCCTTGATGCAAAAATTGATAAAAAGAGTGTTGGCCATTAATACCATCTGTTCCCCAAACCACAGAAGCTGTATCCATTGTAGATAATTCTCCTGATGCCAGAGTGCTTTTCCCATTACTCTCCATAATTAGTTGCTGCAAATAGGTTGTTAGGTTTCTCAAGTCGTGAGAGTAGGGTATTATCGCGTGTACTTGTGTATTCCAGCAGTTCCGATACCACAGTTCCAGTAGACTCATTATTATTGGTAGATTTTTATCGGGTGCAGCAGATTTGAAGTGCAAGTCCATAGCCTCAGCACCCGAAAGTAATTCAGAAAATGATTTCCAGCCGACTCCGAGGGCACAAGTTAATCCTACTGATGTCCAGATAGAATATCTTCCGCCTACCCATTTTGGGATTGACAGACAATTTTTAGCTGGAATACAAAAAGCTTTAGCTTTTTCTAAATCTTCAGTCACTGCTATAAAATTATTTTCGAGATTCTTGGCGCCGGCCTCCATAAGCCAATTTTTCGCGTTTTCTGCGTTTGTTAGAGTTTCTTCAGTAGTGAATGATTTAGAGCACACTACGAAGAGAGTAGATTCAGGTGATAATTTTGCGAGGGTAGCGCTCAAGTCATCAGGATCTAGATTTGAGACAAAATGGCAATCAAGATGATTTCGGAAGTTACGAAGTGCTTCGAAAACCAGCTTCGGTCCTAAATATGATCCCCCAATCCCTATATTAACGATGTCTGTAAATGGTCTTCCAGTAAATCCTTTGTCGCGTCCACTGATTATATTCTCTACCAGATGGCGCATTTGGTTTTTTATTTGGGACACCTCAGCATATCTTCTTTTATTTTTTCCTTTTGAGCCAGTTCTAAACAAAGAATGCAGAGCGGGCTGCTTTTCAGTAAAATTTACATCTAATCCATCGAATAACTCGTTAGCGAACTTCTGACTCTCGGTAGCGTCGATTATTTGAAATAATGCAGTCAAACCTTTTTTGTCAATCGCATGTCTTGAGTAATCTAATTCAATACCAGCACCAGCTATAGCAAGATCGTAAGCTCTTGTAGGCTCTTCAGCAAATATATTGGCAATACTTAAACTCTTAAGTCGACTTTTCTCCTTTAACAAGGCATTGAATTCAGGTTTTTCAGTGAGAAGACTGTTACTGATCATTTTTTCGTGGGGTCCAGAAATAAAATTAAAATATTCAAAAAGTTTAGCTTATTCTCCATTCTGCATGTTCCTAGCTTACCCGGTCCACGGACATTTGACATAATTTTCTTAAATCTTCACATGCGTGATTCGAGTCCAACGCTTCTATCTCGGCGATAGCTAAATCTCGATGATTTCTTGCTACTTCTTTGCAATATTCAATGGCATCATTAGCTTCTATGATTGATATTATTTTTTCAAACGCATAACGATCCTTAGTAGTAATAGCTTCCTTAATAAGTTTAATTTCTTCATTATTTCCTACCTGCATTATCCGAATTAGAGGCAATGTCATTTTTCCCTCTGCGAGATCGTCACCAAGGTGCTTGCCAATATCAGGTGCATTACCAAAATAATCTAGGATATCGTCCGTTATTTGAAAAGCCATGCCCAAGTGTCGGCCAAAATTCTCCATTGCGTCTATCGTCGATGATTTGACATCATTTAAAACAGCAGCGCCGAAGCATGCAGAAGAAAAGAGAGCGGCTGTCTTACGGTTAATAATGTCAAGATATTGCGCCTCGTTTGTTGATGGATCACCAGCTCTCTCAAGTTGCATTACCTCTCCTTCCGCAATAATGTTTGTCGAATTAGCCATATTTTTTAGGATTTCCATATTTCCTATCTCTACTAAAAGCTGAAAAGCCCTAGTATAGAGAAAATCTCCGACTAGCACGCTTGAGGAATTTCCGAATTCGGCATTTGCGGTAGGCCGTCCCCTGCGCAGTTGAGACAAGTCGACTACATCATCATGTAGAAGGGTGGCTGTATGAATGAATTCGATTAAAGCAGCAAATTTCACATGACAATCTTTTGATTCTCCAAGTGCTCTGGCGGTTAGCAATGTTAACATCGGTCTAAGTCGCTTACCGCCAGCTTCAACAATGTAATGCCCGATATCTCCTACCAAGGCTACGTCAGACTTGAGCTGTGCGATGATCAATTTATTTACGGCATTAAATTCAGTGATTATAGATTTTCTTACATTTTCCATTATAGAAAGCTTTTAGAATGAGTTGGATATGCTATGACCCTCATCTAGAGACTGTCAATATATCTATCTGTTTGTTGGTATGCTATCAACTTTGAATGAAACGCTCTATTATGTATAAATTATCCTTGCCGCATTTAGCTCAATTAAGTAGAATTCCGCGTTTATCGATCGAATATTTGTATCAGTAGACGAATTGATTGCTATAAGGTTGGCGCGTTCGTTTTATAATCTTAAATTATTTTGGAACCAACGATGTATGCAGTCTTTGAAAGCGGTGGGCAACAGCATCGAGTTGCAGAGGGAGACACTCTTAAACTTGAGAAAATTGACGTACAAGCTGGCGATACGCTCGAGTTCGATAAGGTGTTGATGATCGGTGGCAAGGACTTAAAGATCGGTAACCCAGTTGTAGAAGGATGTAAGGTTTTAGGTGAGGTGGTATCTCATGGTAGGCATCCGAAAATCAAGATAGTCAAGTTTAATCGGCGCAAGCATTATCGAAATGAGACGGGTCATCGGCAATGGTTTACCGAGGTTAAGATTACAGCTATTAGTATTTAAAAGGAGCAAGCGTTGGCACATAAGAAAGCTGGTGGTAGCACACGAAATGGTCGTGATTCTGTTAGCAAGCGTCTCGGAGTCAAGCGGTTTGGCGGAGAAATTGTTCAAGCAGGAAACATATTAGTTAGACAAAGAGGCACCAAGTTCCATGCTGGAGAAAATGTGAGGATGGGGAAGGATCATACTCTTTTTGCGACATCCCACGGGCGTGTGCAATTTATGACTAAAGGGGCTCTGAAACGTAAACATGTTTTTGTTATTAATGATTAGAAAGCGTTAATATGTTCTTAAGCGAAAGCCTCGTTAACAACGGGGCTTTTTTTTTGAAAGATATGAGCAGAAACTATTTTTTTAGATATCGAAGAGAATCTGCAATATGAAATTCGTTGACGAGGTAGCTATAGAAGTAGCGGCTGGTAAGGGTGGAAATGGTTGCCTTAGTTTTCGTCGTGAAAAAAATGTAGCTCGCGGAGGCCCCGATGGTGGGGATGGCGGAGATGGTGGAAGTGTTTTTTTAATAGCTAGCTCTAAAATCAACACAATGGTTGATTATAGATACCAACGGAATTTTTCGGCCCAATCTGGACAATCGGGACAAGGACGAAATCGTACTGGAGCAAGTGGTGCAGATCTAGCGCTAGTCGTTCCGGTTGGCACGACGGTTACTGATTCTGATACTGGTGAGATCCTCGGCGATTTAGCAAGAGACGGACAGCGATTAATGGTAGCTCGTGGAGGCTTTCATGGTCTTGGCAATACTCGCTTTAAATCAAGTACAAATCAAGCGCCTAGAAAAACTACTCTCGGCAGTGCTGGAGAGGTGCGAGCTTTGAAGATGGAATTACGAATTCTCGCGGATGTTGGACTTCTAGGTTTGCCAAATTCAGGCAAATCTACCTTTGTTCGTGCTGTTTCGGCAGCAAGGCCTAAAGTAGCCGAGTACCAATTCACAACACTAATACCCAATCTAGGTGTTGTTAGCGTGGATCCGATAAGAAGTTTCGTGGTGGCTGATATTCCGGGTTTAATATCTGGTGCATCTAAGGGAGTCGGCTTGGGCCTAAGATTTTTAAGACATCTGATGCGGAATCGTGTTCTACTGCACATAATAGATATTTCGGAGGGTTTAGAAAGCGACCCGGCCGCTGCGGCAAAAGTGGCGGTCGATGAGCTATCATTATTTAGTTCGACACTCTCAAGTAGGACGCGCTGGCTCGTACTTAATAAAATTGATCTAGTCAGCGCTGAACAGCTACTCTTGCGCAAGGAAAAAATAGTAAAAGCGCTGAATTGGGAAGGACCGATTTATGAGATTTCTGCAATTGCTAGAAAAGGCACAGAGCATTTATGTCAAAACTTAATGTCCTTTCTCGAGAAACAAAGAAAAATGGAGAGCAATTCCTCTGATCTCGCAGACAAAGAAAGATTGCAGCAAATCAGGATGCAGCGCGAATCCAGGAGCTACATTGACTCCCCAGGTTACAGTGAAACACAAAGCAAAGCTTCTAAAGATTTGAATCCGGAGTTCCCAGCTGATGTGAAAACAAAGACTATCCCGGGTAAATTATGAGCGTGCGAACTAAATTACTTTCTGCGAAGCGATGGGTAGTAAAAGTAGGAAGCTCACTGTTAACCGATAATGGTGTGGCCGTTAATTATAACGTGATCAATTCTTTAGCTAGTCAGCTGGCTATGGAGAAATCTAAAGGAAGGGAGGTCGTTTTAGTCTCTAGTGGAGCGGTTGCCGCCGGTGTGGTCAAGCTAGGGTGGGAGAATAGGCCCTCCGCATTGCACGAGTTACAAGCAGCAGCAGCAGTAGGGCAGTCTGATTTAATTCGAGCCTATGAAGAGGCGTTTTCGGAAGAGGGATTAAATATTGCTCAAGTTTTACTAGGGCATGATGATATTACGGCTCGAGATCGTTATCTAAATGCGCGCAGCACCTTAAATACTTTATTAAAGTTGGAAGTTATCCCATTAGTAAACGAAAATGACACAGTAATTACTGATGAAATTCGTTTCGGGGATAACGATATACTCGCTGCTTTAGTAGCAAATCTAGTAGACGCTGATGGGTTACTTTTGCTCACGGACCAAGAAGGATTGATGAGCGAAGATCCCAGATATTCGACAGAAGCGTCCCTGATTCAAGAAAGTGATGTTTTTTCATCCAATCTTGATGAAATTGCAAAAGATGGTGGTGGTTTTGGACGAGGAGGGATGAAGTCAAAACTCTCTGCGGCTAGAATCGCGTCAAAATCTGGCACCGAAACTATAATAGTAGACGGACGGAAAAAAAATATTATTAGCGAAATAACCGCTGGTAATGACTTCGGCACCTGGTTGTCCTCAGGACGAAAACCAGAAAGTGCTCGAAAGCAATGGTTGGCCAGTATGGTGCAAATCCGTGGTCAATTAACTCTTGATACTGGTGCCATAAAAGTTTTGCTCGGATCTGGGAGGAGCCTATTACCAATAGGAGTGATTGGATTAAGTGGAGAATTTGGACGAGGTGATTTGGTCTCGTGCATCGACAAAAATGGAGCTGAAGTAGCTAGAGGGTTGGTCAATTATGACTATTCTGAAGCTAAACGAATTATTGGCCTTCCTTCATCAGAGATTCATATTACGCTGGGCTATGGTGGAGAGAACGAATTAATCCACCGTGATAATCTAATCATTTTATAGGTTATACCGTTAATCGGCCTCGCGTTAGTTTTCAACCCTATTATGTCTTCTAAGGTATGAAATGATTTCTTCGGATAGTGAATTATTAGTTTTTTCATGCTTAATACTTACTCTGGTATCTCTATTGGGCGGATGGATACCCAGCTTATTTAAAATAACACCTTTTCGCCTTCAGTCAGCTATGGGTTTAGTAGCCGGCTTTATGGTGGGGATAGCTATACTTCATTTATTACCTCACAGCGTTGTTATTCGAAACGATAAAAATGGTTTAGAAGTCGTTACACTATGGTTAATAGTTGGTTTGGTGACTATGTTTGTGATGATTCGAAGTTTTCATTTTCATCAGTATGGACACCCGCTAACTTATATTGATCTTCCACAGGAGGGATCCAATGCCTCGGAAGTTCATGTTTCTTATAGTTGGATTGGTGTTGCATTGGGATTTTCTATACATAGCTTTCTTGAGGGAGTCGCTCTAGCCGCGACAATACAAGTGGAGTCATTATATTCTGGCAGTTTCCCGTGGATTTGGCTGGGTGTTCTTGCGGTAATACTGCTGCATAAGCCACTAGATTCAATGTCGATAAGCTTTTTGATTAAGGCTGGTAACTGGAAATCATCGATTAACCATCTTGTTAATGTTTTGTTTGCATTGATGTGTCCATTTGGAGCCTTAATTTTTTATTTTGGGGTTGGGGAATTTTTCGAGCTCAATCCTGAAATTTTGTCGTCGATAATGGCGTTCGCTGCAGGCGCATTTATTTGTATTGCACTAAGCGATTTGCTCCCAGAGGCTCATCAGAATAGACATTATCGCTTTACCTTAACAATAATGTTTTTGGGAGGGGTTTTGCTCTCTTATTTCTTACGAATTATAGAGGTAAGCTCGGGGCTCACTGATCATTTTTAAATTTATTTTCAATAAGATTTACCTTTCTAGCATTTTCTAAACTCCCAACATTTTTTACAGTAGTGTATCCTAATTCTCTCAAGGTAATGAGCGCTCGCTGAGCTCTTCTACCTGATTGGCAATAAAGATAAATTTTCGTATTTAGAGGTAAGATAAGTTCAGAAATTTCTTTTGCAATTTCATCAAAAGGAATTAATATTGCTCCTTCTAAATGACCATTGTCGTATTCAGTAGCAGTTCTTACATCGATCCAAATATGTTCTTTGAAGTTATAACTATCCGATGCATGTAAATAAAAAGGGATTAATGACAAAAACAACAGGATAGTTTTCATTTGCTTAATTATAAATCTCTCTTCTCCCACTGCCTCTAGGAGACGCTTTATTGTCTAAGCACTCTTTAGCCAGCCCTGACACTGATCAGTTACCAATTGCAAGAGTGCATTTATATGACTAGGTTCGCTATTGAGGCACGGAATATACTGATATTTTTTTCCGCCAGCATCTAAGAAATACTGCCGATTTTCCACATTAATTTCTTCTATAGTCTCTAAACAATCAGAAGAAAATCCGGGGCAAATAATCTGAACAGATTTCACTTGTTTGTTAGGTAACTCTTTTAATGTGTCGTCGGTATATGGTTGCAACCATTCTCTGGGACCGAAACGAGACTGAAAAGTTGTTAAATATTTATCTTCTTTTAGAGCCAGTCGTTTCGCGAGTAGTTCTGAAGTTTTTATGCATTGTTGGAAGTAGGGATCACCCGCTTCTCTGTAACTTTGTGGCTCCCCGTGATATGAAAATATGAGCATATCTGACTCGCCATATTTTGATCGATGGTTCTCTATTTGTGATGCAATAGCCTCTATATAAGACGGATGATCATAGTAACTAGAAACAAATCTTGTCTCAGGTATCCATCGTCTTTTCACGAAGTCCTTGGCGACAGCATCAAAAGTTGAACCAGTGGTTGGCCCTGAATACTGCGGATATAAAGGTAGCACTAACAATTTCTGTATACCAGCGGATATCAGCTGTTTGATTGCAGACTCGATATTCGGTTTTCCATATCGCATACCGAAATGCACTATGATTTCCTCTCCATACAACGACGAAAGTGCTTTATTTAGACCTTTAGCTTGATTTTTCGTATGAACTAGAAGTGGAGACCCTTCTTCTGTCCAAACTGTTGAGTAAGCTTCTGCTGATCGCGCTGGACGAATATTAAGTATGATAAAATTGAGTATGATCCACCATACGATTCTGGGTATCTCAATAACTCTAGGGTCTGATAAGAATTCTCTTAGGTAGGTCTTTAACGCTCCCTTTGTTGGTGAATCAGGTGTGCCCAAATTCGTAATCAAAATACCCACAGATGGATTGGGGGGCTCACTAAATTGTGGCGATCCGATATATTTCATACACACCAATATACGTTTCTATATTCTCGGATCCAAGTAAAATGTGGCAAACGATGCAGAAGTAACGAAGATTACGCACTTTTGATTAGATTGGATCAAATTAATTATGAGAGATTGATATGACTTTATTAAATAAGTTTCGTTTGGATGGCAGTGTGGCGCTAATTACTGGCGCTAGCAAGGGAATTGGAGCAGGGATATCAAAGGTCTTTGCGGAGGCAGGTGCTGACCTTGCTATTGCTGCTCGCAGTAAAAGGGATTTGGATCTTGTGGCAGATGAAATAGAGTCTTTTGGTCGACGAGCATTATGCGTTCCAACTGATGTCCTCGAAAAAACTCAGCTCGAGCGATTAATCAGTAGAGTAGAGGAGTCTTATGGCAAGTTGGATATATTAGTTAATAATGCTGGTGGATTCCCTCCAAAAGCATTCTTGGACACAGAGGTGGAGGAATTTGATTATGCGATGAGATTTAATGTGAGCTCTGCTTTTTCACTCTCTCGCTTGGCAATTCCTTTAATGACCAAGAAAAGTTCAAATGCAAATGGTACTATCTTGAATATTTCTTCGGTGGCTGGAGGTTTTCCCGCACCAAGTTTCTCTGCCTATGGAACCGCAAAGTGCGCGTTGTCTTTTTTGACTAGAGCATTGGCGCAAGAACTAGCCCCTAAAATAAGAGTGAATGCGATTGCTGTAGGATCCACCAAGACATCCTCACTGAATGCTTTACTGACACCTGAGATTGAAGAGACAATGGTTAGTCTGACTCCATTATCAAGATTAGGTGAGGTGGAGGATGTGGCACTAGGAGCGCTTTATCTCTCTTCGCCCGCATCAGATTACGTTACAGGCCAGATTCTTGGCGTGAATGGGGGTTTGGAGAGACTCAGCATGGAGTTTCCCCGGGCTTTTGGAGGTGTTGGCTAGTTTGTTATTGATAACCTTTCAGACGCCATTTTCTCTCCTTAGAGAAAATAAACCTGATTTTTAGTAGATTATCCTAGGAGATTGTTTTGGCTCTTACTTTTGATAGTGCCCGTTTGTATAACCCAAATATGACTTCAGAGCATGATGTATGGCGAACACAGGTTCGTCGCTTCATAGATACAGAAATTATGCCGCATGCTGAGTCTTGGGATGAAAAAGGACGTATCCCCTCAGATCTTTGGACCAAAGCTGCCAGAATAGGTCTTTTGGGTATTGGATTTCCTGAGGAATATGGAGGTACTCAAAAGGATATCGATGTCTGGCATAGTTGGATAATAAATGAAGAGCTAGCTAGGATTGGGGTAGGTGGTGTTTCAGCGAGTTTAATGGTTCATGGAATAGGGTTACCGCCGGTAATAAACTGGGGTTCCAACGACATGAAACAAAGCGTTGCTCCAGCCGTTTTAGCTGGAGAGAAGCACATTTCTCTTGGCATCACTGAGCCGGGAGGGGGGTCTGATGTAGCTAGTCTTTCTACTACCGCAACTCGTGAAGGAGATTTTTATATAGTCAATGGCTCAAAAACTTACATCACCGGTGGGATGCGAGCGGACTGGGTTTCTGTAGCAGTTCGAACAGGTGGTGAAGGCGCAGACGGAATTTCAATGCTCCTGATGCCTACAGACGCAAAAGGATTCACCAGAAGCGCGCTGGATAGGAAGCAAGGTTGGTGGGCATCGGATACTGCGACTCTATATTTTGATAATGTTCGCGTGCCTGTTGACCAATTGATTGGGCAAGAGAATAAAGGATTCAGTGTCATTATGACGAATTTTAATGATGAAAGGATGTCTATGTCAGCGGCCATGGAAGCGTTGGGTCGTGTTTGTCTAGAGGAGGCTGTGGAGTGGGCTCGGCAAAGAGAGACTTTTGGTAAAAGGTTGGCTGATCATCAAGTAATCCGGCACAAGATTGCTCAAATGAAGCAGCGATTAAATGCGACGCAGGCCTATATAAGATTGTGTTATGAGTCTATCGAATCAAAGTCACCGAATCCCGGTGATATCGCTTTACTTAAAGTTCAATCCTCAGAGACGATGGAATATTGCGCTCGAGAAGCGATGCAAATATTAGGAGGGGCTGGCTATATACGGGGGAGTCGAGTCGAGCGGATATATCGAGAAGTTAGAGTAAATGCAATTGGAGGAGGTTCGGAGGAGATAATGCGTGATTTGGCGAGCAGGCAATATCAACTTTAGAATAGTCGATCGTGTTAGCGCTATTTTTTGTTCTCATTTAAAGGAGCTATTAGAGTGTCCATTTCCAAGAAAGAGCTAGAAGAATTTCGAGCAGGAGTTTCTGCTTGGTTGATCGACAATACTCCGTCAGATCCAGGATTTTTACTTCCTCAATCTTTTATGGAGGTTGGTACAGATCAGCAGTTAGATTTTCTTCGGGAATGGCAGCATAAAATTTGGTCCGCTGGTTATTTAGGTTTGGCTTGGCCTAAGGAATATGGTGGAGGAGGAGTGGATCCAGTATTCCAGACTATCGTGGATAGTGAGATGCGGCGCCTTGGAGTACCTATCTGTTTTAATATAATTGGCCTAGGCTGGGCGGGTCCACTTATAAAAGATATTGGAACTGAGGTGGAAAAGAAGAAGTACCTTAAAGGGATTTTGACAGCTGAAGATATTTGGTGTCAGGGATTTTCTGAGCCTGATTATGGATCCGATCTGGGGAATGTTCAAACGCGAGCGATACGGGATGGTGACGAATATATAATTAATGGGACTAAGATTTGGACCACCATGGGTAACTATGCCAAGTATATGATCTTGCTTGCGAGAACGAATCAAACCACCGAACGCAAATATGATGGGTTGTCTTTTTTTCTTGCTCCAATGCAGGTTTCAGGAATCGAGACGAGACCGATTCGAAAAATCACTGGCGAGTACGGCTTTACAGAGACCTTTTTTACGGATGCGAGAATCCCGTCGGGTTCTATCATGGGTCAAGAAGGGCAAGGTTGGAAGATTGCTATGCAAACTCTACAATATGAGAGGGGGGCCGAAGCTGGTCATGCTGGTGGGTTGGCCTTTGTGCGAGTCAAGATGGATGACTTGTTAAGCCAGCTCCAGTCAACGTATCGCAATGGCAAACCGCTTTTAAATGATCCGCTAGCTCGAGATCAACTTATTTCACTTATTATGGAAGAAAAGGCAATATCCTTGGGAGAAAAGCGTGCCCATATCGGACCTCTTACGAATGATTATCCGTTATCGCTTCCTCTTTCGCACAAGCTTAGATCTACCGAATATGCTCGAAGGATGCGGAAATTAGCTATTAATTTACAAGGGGCTGCTGGTGGACTCTATGTTGGGGATGATTCTGCTCTAGAGGGTGGGTTTTGGCAAAAGGCATATTTCCAAAGTTTTTCTGCCACGATAGGAGGAGGTACTAGCCAAGTCCAGACTAATATAGTGGCAGAACACGTATTAGGGTTGCCAAAGTAAGGGAGCTGGAAAATGAACTATACTTCCCGTAATTCGCTAACTTTTACTGAAGAGCAAGCTATGCTCTTGGAGACTTCTAGAGAATTTTGTCGCCAAAAATCGACTATAGCTAATGTTAGAGGGCAGCTTGATACCATTTTAGGTTACGATCGAGATGTTTGGCACGAAATGGTTGAGTTAGGTTGGCTAGGTATTGCAATACCAGAGCGTTTTTCTGGATCAGGGCTGGGTGTCGGCGGACTTGTTCCCCTGATAGAAAATATGGGGAGAGCCATGTTAGGCACACCCCTAGTGAGTACAGTTTTGGCAGCACAATTATTAGTTCGTAGTGGCACTAATGCTTATTCTGAAAGTGTACTTCAAAGGATAATCGAAGGTTCCCCAGCTACTATAGCTTTTTTAGAAAATTCAGACTGGGGAGATAAAAACGTAAGGTGCGAGATTCAAGGCGACTTAATTATTCAAGGGACTAAAGATTTCGTAAGTGATGCTATAGCTGCTCAGATGTTTATTTTACCTGTAATGAAAAATGATAAATTAGTCCTAGCATTAGTTGATCGACAGCAATTATCTGAGAACGCTATCGTTCCTCATGTGCTCATAGACCAGACCAAGCGTTCCGCACGAATAGATTTTAGCGGAGTGGAAGTCATATCATCACAAATCATTGAAAGCGATAAGGTGATCAAGGCATTAGGAGATGTCCGTATAGTTGGTGCTCTATTGACAGCCGCAGAACAAGCAGGTAGCTCAGCCGCGTGTTTAAATACCATCGTTGATTACCTCACTACTAGAAAGCAATTCGATAATTTTATTGGATCATATCAAGCTTTGAAACATCCAACGGTTGATATGCTCACAATGCTTGATTCTTCGCGATCCTTTATATATCACGCCGCTACGATTATTTCAGATATGTCCATCGATCGAGACATGAAGATCGCTTGTCATATGGCGAAAGCACAAGCTACTGATGCTTTTACTTACACGGCCGATCGTGCTGTGCAGTTTCATGGTGCAATGGGTTTTACTTATGATTGCGATGCTCAACTATATCTTCGCAGAGCCCAGTGGAGTCAGCAACAATTTGGCGATGCTGCGTTTCATCGTTCATTATTAGCATCAATAATTTTCGATGATTAAGCCACTAGTTACTATTCCTTATTTCAATCCGTATCTTTAAACATCGATATTTCTATTCGGTTGTCGGTGAGCATAATGCTCTTGTCGAATTTAAAACAGTGGAAATTTTCCTGAAGATTTTTGAGAGTTGGTGGGATAGGAGCGTCAATATGTTGTTGCCGAGAACGTGCGGTAATATTTTTCAGGTCGGCTATTCCATAAACATACTGCGATGGTATGGATTTCACACTATGTACTGCAAAAGCATGTGCACGACAATTCTTCTCTAGATAGGGCTCTAGAAATGTAGCGAAGGATTGGATTAAGCTTTCATCAAGGAAGTTTAAAAAGTCCCAAAACAAGCACAAGTTAAAATGACTGGCTGGTGTAACCTCTAAAGCGTCCTCAAAAAAAACAGAGGACAAGTTAACTGTATCAGAGTTTCTTGGAAGAGATGATATTTTAGAAAATACATCAGCCACATGAATTTTGCAGCGATAACTTGTAAATGTATCCACTGTCTCTGGAAGCGGGTTACCAAGATGCAGGACATTGGCCTTTTCACCTTTCGAGAAGGGTTCGAAAACCCAATCCATTAACCTAGTTGGATGAGAAGATTCCATAAGTGGTGATAAGCGTTAAATCGATAAATCAAAAAAGCCCCTTACTTGGCAGTCTCTATATCAGAGGATTCCTTTTGAAGCTTATCTTTTACAGCAGCTTTGGTTTTTTCTAATAGTGGCTCGCCAGGATCCATATCGATACTTCCTTTGAAGACAGCTCCGTCTTCTAGAGTGACACGTGGAGCCACCAGATTGCCTCTAACATTACCACTATTTGAAATAATAACCTGCTCTACTCCCGTTATATCTCCTTCTATGTTCCCTTCAATATGAACTACTTTTCCGTGTATATCGGCTTTTATTCTACCAGATTGTCCTATAAGGACATCTTGATTGGGCAGCTCTATACTACCCTCAACGGTTCCTTCTATGGTTAGATTTTCGTCTCCACTAATTTTTCCATTAATAACTATGCTGGGGCCTATCATCGCTTCCCCTCTTGATTGTTTCCCATTTCTCTGACTCATTGTGCTCACCCTAGATTCGTTGGAGTTAGTGTGTATAGTTTTTTTTATTTCAAGATTATCTAAAATAGCTTTGCCGCGTTCAAACATATAAACCGCCGTTAATCGTTTAGGAACACACAATCCTAACAGGCAAGTAAAAGCTGCGCTAGTCAGTAAGCGACAAAACTTATAGAGCTTATTTTAGCGGTAGTTGCTCTTTTAAAAAGAGTATCAAATTTCCCTCCATAAATTTTCGAATTTATTCTGAGGTTGCTTCTTCTAACTTAATGAGGAAAAAGCATTATCGTCTTACATTCATTAGTTCCTAGATTTGCAACAGTCCTTGGTATAATCTGCTTTGCTAAATTAAATTTTCTTAAAACCTTGGCAAATATATGACTGACTATAGTTCTTTATTTAAGCCATTTGAGCTTGGTAGGTTACGATTATCTAACAGGATTGTAATGGCCCCGATGACCAGAAATCAGTCCCCAGATAATATCCCTAATGAAGCGTCATTAGAATATTATAGGCGAAGGGCTGCTGGTGGTGCAGGTCTAATAATTACTGAGGGAACCTGTATCAATCATATTGCAGCTTCTGGATATGCTGATGTGCCTTTTTTTTATGGTGACGAAGCTCTAGCTAGCTGGGGAAAAATTGCAGATGCAGTTCATGAGGAAAAAGGAAGGATAGCCCCCCAGTTATGGCACTGTGGTGGCATGAGAGGATCCGGAACACTCCCTGCTGGTGATATTAGGGGATATACCCCCTCTGGAATGAATGTACCAGGGAAATTGAACCGATATCCTATGACAAAGGCTGATATCGATGAAGTCATATCAGCATATGCTGAGGGGGCCAGACAGGCAGAAGCCTTGGGGTTTGATGCGGTAGAGGTTCATGGTGCGCATGGATATTTAATAGATCAATTTTTCTGGGAAGGTACTAATCAGAGAGAAGACGGGTATGGAGGGTCTTTAATTAATAGAACTCGCTTCGCGAGGGAAATTATTATCGCCATGCGTGATGCGGTAGATTCAGATTTCCCAATAATATTTAGGTGGTCTCAGTGGAAGAGCCAAGATTTTTCGGCACGTCTTGCAGATACCCCAAAAGCTTTAGCTGAATTTTTAGAACCTCTCTCTGAGGCGGGAATTGATATTTTCCATTGTTCGACGCGTCGATTTTGGGAGGCAGAATTTGAGGGTAGCGATCTGAATCTAGCCGGTTGGACAAAGAAAATTACCGGGAAACCAGCTATTACTGTCGGTTCAGTAGGTCTTAGTGAGGAATTTATTCCTAAGCCCGGGGAGACTAAATTTAGAGCCGCAGAACCAGCTAGTCTAGAAAATCTAGTAGAGAGAATGGAGATGGATGAATTCGATCTTGCGGCCGTGGGAAGAGCATTGATAGCTAATCCGGATTGGGCCGATCTTGTTAAATCAGATAACTTAGATAAAATTAAATCATTTAATAACGAGATGCTGAGTACTCTTTTCTAAACACAGAATTTGGCAGTTTTTAATCAAGCCTGAACGAGACATTCACGTGAGTGCTGATGGAAATATCGCCAGCTAGATAATTGGTCTCCTTTACATCCCTCTTAACAAGTTTTGATGATCGGTCCCGTGGGATAGTAAGTGCCTTAGGGCTCTGTAGGCTCGCATCAATAGCAATCACGTCACCTAAGTTCCTGCCAGCAGCGTTAGCTAAAATACTGGCTGTTTCTTTGGCATCAAGAAATGCTACTTCGAAGACTTCTTTTAGCGTTTTTTCCCGCTCGGTAGAATCGAATCGTGGTGCAGCGATATGTGTTATTCCAAGCTTACCTACCTTTTCCATCAAGGGGCCAAGCATTTTAAGATCATTAAGCTCGGCACGAATCTCTCTTTTCACGTTATATCCGATCAGTTCTTGTTTCTCTTGAGAGGAGTTCCATCTATACACAGGATTTACTGATGTGCCAGTGGTGGTAATGCGTGCTTTGCTAACCCCCATGCGATAAAGAAGTCTTAAGGTATTTTCTACGATTTCACTAGTATATTTTTGAGCCGAATTTACGCTGGATCGAGTCTCACTTACAGAAAAAGATGTTCTTGCAATATTTGGTTTTATAAAGATTTCCGCATATCCAGATACTGAAACAATTTCTTCCATTGTCATTGCGCCAACGCTATAAGAGATGACGATTGACAGTAAAACTGCGATAAAGCATTTCTTTTTCATAGATAGCTCTTTCGAATATCAAAAAAGTTAATCATGTGAAACACGATACTTTCATAGAATTCCTCGTACTAAAGACGTTGTAGAGCTATCTCAGCTACGCTAGTTTTAGATACCACGCATAATCACGATCACTCACTTCCCTTTGAAAATGGTTGTATTCACTTCGCTTCACGATTGAGAAATAGTCCAAGTAATTTTTAGGGAAATAATTCTTGAGAATAGTATTTTTTTCGAGTGAAATGATAGCTTCATCCCAAGTGCACGGCAAGTCTCCCATCTCAGGGTCATAAATTTCACCTGCATGAACCATCTCATCTGCGGGCAGCTCATTAATGATCCCATGATGAACCCCCGCGAGAACTGCGGACATAACTAGATAAGGGTTAGCGTCTGCACCGGCAGATCGATGCTCAATGCGTGTATTACGGTGGTTGCTTGGCGGAATACGCAAAGATACGGCTCGATGATTGTAGCCCCATGCTGTGTTTACAGGTGCATATGCGCCAGGAACAAAACGGCGATACGAATTTGCAGTGGGAGCAAATATAGCCATACTCTGAGCCATACTAGCCTGGAGCCCTGCAATAGCGTATTTTAAATTTTGTGAGGTCGCCGGTGGTGGCGCACCAGAGTCACAAGAAAATATATTTTCGCCTTTCCCATTCAATAGGCTGAGATGAATGTGTAATCCACTACCGACTTCTTGTGAAAAAGGTTTTGACATAAAGGTTGCAGTTAACCCATATTCTCTAGCCACTCCTTTGATTAGCCGTTTCAAAAGCACTGCATGATCGCAAGCTAAAACAGCATCTGAAATATGACTTAGGTTAATTTCGAATTGACCTGGTGCGAACTCAGAGAGAGCAGCTCTGGCGGGAATATTTTGTTGATCACAGGCTCTGTATACTGACACCAAAAATTCATCTATGTCCCATAAGTCCTCCAGTGCACCGAATTGAATACCTTGCTGGTCATAGGAGGTGCCTGGTACTGAGCCTCGGATCGGTATAATAACTCCTGAATCATTTTCTCTTGCCAGATAAAATTCAAGTTCAGTTGCTACTACCGGTCTAAAGTTTAATTCTTCAAATTTCTCTTCGATTGACCTCAATATATTTCTAGGATCTAAAAGGCATGCTGAACCATCCGTTTCGACTAATGACATCAGTAGTTGTGCGGTTGGCGACTTTAGCCATGGTACAGGAACGATTGATCCGAGATTTCCAAAAGCAAGACAGTCTGGATCTCCGTCCTCAGTACCTAATCCTAGTTCAGGGGGTGGAGTGCCAGAGAAATCGAGCAAAGCGGCCGAACGGCATACTTTAAGGCCTTCGGAAGACAGTCCTTCGAATTCTTCTCGAACCAGCCGCTTACCTCTAAGAACGCCACTAATGTCAACAGTCATGGCTTCCAAAAACTTTATTTCGGGGTGATCTTCTAGGTAGTTAGAGAGTAACTTTTTATTAGTATTCATATCGACACCCTCGTATATCTCTGGGATGTAACATTATGACTCCATAGCTTCATTATAAGAGAATTCTTTATCTGCATATCTAAATATTGATTATTGGCACATGGTATATCTAGTTACCTTGAAATTATATTTTTCTTGAGAAATATAGTATAGATTTATCCATCTAGTCTAAGTTGACAAAGATTGACAGAGCAAGTGGTTACTTACGACTTTTGATAAAGTTTAAGCTGTAAAGATGGTGACTGTTATTATCTCATTTGGAAAGCAGATTGATATGCTTCCGAGAATTCTTTAATAGACCTTGGACTTTTTCCAAGTAGCTCTAAGCATTCATTTGTAAGAATCTCAAAGGAGCCCGAACCGATTTCCTCGTACCACTGTGATATAGCCTCCACAACCCAGGGATCGCTGTGAGTATTAGCCAAATGATGCTTGAAGTCTTCGTGAGACTGTTCCACGTAGATAATTTCACGACCAAGAATCATCGACATCTGCTCTGCTACTTGATATAAATCGAGGAGCTGTGGACCGGTGATTAAATAGGATTTAGATTCTGACGGTTTATTTATAGCAATTTTGGATGCGACTTTGCCCACGTCATTGGCATCAACCATGCCAATTTTTGTTTTTCCCAAAGGAAAAGAAAAAAAATTGTTATCCTTTATAGTGTTGCAAGCTCTTAAAAAATTCTGCATAAAAAAAGTTGGTTTAATCGTACTCGTAGTTATGCTTAATCCTGATAAAAATAATTCTATTTCATAATGAGCTCTTGCGATCGGCGAGATTGATTCTGGTCTGGCATCTATTGAAGAGATTTTGACTAAGTGTTCCACTCCCGACTTTTCGGCGTCGATTGATATCTCAGTTTCTAGTTTCACATGAGATGCTCCATTTTTAGTAATTAGTATTATACTGGAGACACCCTCCAGCGCCTCGGCACGAACAGACCTATCTAATAGGTCTCCCTCTATGATCTCAGCACCAGCGTCTGCCAGAGAACCGACGCTATCAAAACGTGGGGTTACACCTCTCACCTCAATTCCGGATTCAAGGGATTCTCGTGCTGCAGCACGACCAATATGGCGGGATATATCTGTTATCAAGAGCATGATTTTTACAAATTCTTTAGTATCTATCCTCACTCAACTACTTATAATCAAGACAAGAAAGCTTGACCAGCGGACATATTATTTAAAAAAATGTTTTATTAAAAAATATCTTTTATGACAGGTATTTCAATCGTTGATAACCAAATCGTCTTTGAGATATTTTCCCCCAAGGAAAAAGTGCCAGGCAGCCCACGCATGAAATAAGGAACAAAATACGAGTGCATAGCGCAAAGACTCTTTTCCAAATGAAGGATTTAATAAATCGGAAATAATTCCTACTGCTTGAGGGCCTAGGCCAAGTCCGATAATATTTATGATGAAAAGCAAAATACCAGCCGCCACTGCGCGCATTCGTAGTTCGGATATTCCTTGCGTTTGGGAGAAGGAGGTGGCCTGGTAAAAATTCCCAAACATAGTCGGTATGATCATTGCGAATAGCGCTCCAATAGAATTTGTCATTAGATAAGCAATTATATTCAATGGTACACACAGGAGTAGCGCTATAGCGGTAGTCCACAGATACCATTTCGGGTCCTTACTACCAAACCTATCGGCCAAAAACCCACCTAATGCAATACCAATACCTCCAGGAATACCTAAAATAAGTCCAAACCAAGTTCCAATATCTCCAGTCCCCATATCAAATGATCTGATCAAGAAGCTTGGAGTCCAAGTTATGATTCCATAGCCGGTAAATGCCGTCAGTGCGGCTGCAAAGGAGAAGTGGCGAAACGATTTTTTATTCCAGAGATAGTTCACGGTCTCTCTAATAGTTGGTTGAGACTTATCCGCGCTCCTCCCCTCGGCGAGTCCACGAGTAGGCTCTGTAACGGAAAAACGTACTATAAAGGCTAGTAAAATACCTGGCAGACCGACTACAAAAAAGGCGGCTCGCCATCCAAAAAACTCATTTATCCATCCTCCTGCAAATAAACCAAACATGATTCCAAACGGAATCCCAAGGGAATATATACCGAGAGCAGTAGCTCTTTGATCGGCTGGGTAGTAATCAGATATCATTGAGTGTGCTGGAGGACTACAACCTGCTTCTCCAATACCGACACCGATCCTTGCGAGTAGTAGATGCCAAAAATTTTGCGCTAAACCTGATACGGCAGTCATCAGACTCCAGAGACCTAGAGATAGAGCTACCAAGTTGCGTCGGTTGCTTCTATCTGCTATCCGAGCGATCGGAATACCCAGAGTTGCATAAAAGGCAGCAAATGCGAATCCAGTAAGCATTCCCATAGCTGTGTCTGAAAGGCCAAGGTCGTTTTTGATCGGATCCAACAAAATGGATAATATTTGTCGATCAATAAAATTAAACGTATAGACAACCACGAGCACACCAAGAACATAGTGGCGGACCGCTAGTATTCTGTCCTGAGAATTTATTTCGGTCATTTCTACTTAGTAGATGCCTATATTTGTAATTTTTATCTATTTCTGAAACAAATCTACGATTAGCACCAAGCTAACGATTTAAATATTTTTTTTCACGGTGTATAACGATAATATTAGGGAGCTTTTCTTCTGCGTCAATAAAATTTTGAACTTTGGATGAAATAATATGAGTAATGGAGCGACTTATGAGCCACCCGAAGTCTGGGTTTGGGAATCAGAAAATGGAGGACGGTTCTCAAATATTAATAGGCCTGTTGCTGGGGCAACACATCAAAAAGAACTTCCTATTGGAGAGCATCTAATACAACTGTACTCGCTCGCTACTCCCAATGGAATCAAGGTTACTGTTTTATTGGAAGAGTTACTTGCGCGGGGTAAGACAGAAGCTGAATATGATGCTTACCTCGTTAATATCGGTGAGGGTGAGCAATTTGGTAGTGGTTTTGTTGAAGCCAATCCAAATTCGAAAATCCCCGCAATGATAGATTTGACTACTGACCCGCCGACTCGCATATTTGAATCTGGGGCAATTTTGCTTTATTTGGCGGAAAAATTCGATGATTTCCTTCCTAAAAAACTCTCTTTGAGGGCGGAATGCTATTCATGGTTGTTCTGGAATATTGGCAGTGCACCTTATCTTGGTGGGGGATTTGGACATTTTTATGCGTACGCACCTGAAAAATGGAAATATCCTATTGATCGTTATGCGATGGAGGTTAAGCGACAGCTGAGCGTGCTAGACCAAAACCTTTCTTCAAGGAGGTACTTGTGTGGTGATGAGTATACTATCGCTGACATCGCTAATTATCCTTGGTACGGTTCCCTAGTAATAGGCAATCAATATAATGCTCAAGAATTTCTAGATGTAAAATCGTACAAAAATGTTTCTAGGTGGGCATTGGAAATACATGATCGTCCCGCGGTAAAACGTGGACGTCGCGTAAATAAAGCTTGGGGAGATGAGGATAGTCGTGTGCTAGAAAGACATCATTCCAAAGATTTAGATTAAAATTGATGTCCTAAAGCCACTTTATTTCATATTACAGTTAGTTTAGTTCCCTATTTCTGATATCATTTTATTAAGTTGTTAAGGTGTGGTCCAATGCTAAGTCGAGATGCGAAATTTGCGGTTGGTCAAGTGGTTAGACACCGCCACTATCCTTTCCGTGGAGTCATTTTTGATGTGGATCCAACGTTTAATCATACTGACGAGTGGTGGGATTCTATTCCCGAGGAGATACGGCCGCATAAGGATCAACCTTTTTATCATTTGCTAGCCGAGGGTGAACAGCACGCGTATATGGCATATGTTTCTGAACAGAACCTTTTAGTGGACGACAGTGGTGATCCGGTTAGGCATCCGCAGGTTAAAGAAATCTTTAGTTCATTTAAAGGTTCGTATTACGAGCAAAAGCTAGGGAGTTCTCACTAACGAAGCTATTTGGGAATCTTAATTCTAGGTGTTTCAATTTTGACAGTCGATCATCACTTTCACCGCTTTGTCATGATCACCCGCAATGGAAAAAGCTTTTTCAAAATCTGATAGAGGAAGGCGGTGAGTTATCATTGGTGAAATATCAAGTTTTTTTGAAGTGAGCATTTCAACAACGGCAGGAAATTCATTTTTGTAGGCTAGTGATGCGGTCACCGTCATCTCTGTCATGAGCAACTTTAGCAAGTTTAATTTAACAGGCTCGAAGTGCACACCAATTACAGAGACTCTGGATTCGTTGCAGCCCATTTCTATAATTTCTTGGAAGACATCCACGTTTCCAGTGGCTTCGATATAAAGAGTGGTATTAGGTTGCTCCCCTAAATGAACATTAGATCTTGCTCCATGCACTTCCATGAGAAATTCTTTAACGTCCAACTTTCGGGGATTGCACGGAATCGCTCCAAGTTTCTCAGCAATTTCCAGTCGCTTTCCGGATAGTTCCACTATCACGACGTCTTTGGCACCGTAATACTGCGCGACCAGAGCGGCACTCAATCCGATGGGGCCACCACCGAAGATGGTGACTTTATCGTCTGAGGAGAATTTTCCTTGATTTAAACCATGCAAAGCCACTGAGAGTGGCTCAACGAGCGCACCAATTTCGTAGTCGAGTTCCCTCGGTAAGGATAGGATACCACTTGGATCTTTTGAAAAATTTCTAAAGCAAACTAGTGGCGAGAAGGCACCACTATTGCCAGTACTACCGATACCATTTTGCGCTGCTTCAGGGTTTACTACAACCCGATCTCCCTCCTTAAATCCGCGGACTCTGTCTCCCATCTTAACTACCGATCCTGCGAATTCATGACCAATCGGCATTGGTATCGATGAGCCCGGGAGTCCACCAAGTTTAGCGTAGCTTAGGTCCGAGCCACAGATACCGCATCTTGACACAGAGATTAAAATATCATCCTCACCAACATGTGGTTCTTCAATGAGATCAAGCCTAACTTGCCCGGGGCCATGAATTCTGGCGGCAGGGATTTTTCTAATCGCGTTCAAGTGACGGGTAATTTGTTAAGAAGAAGAATCGCTTGATCGATCATTGATTTTTGGTGCGGTTGAAGTTCTTGCCCGCCTAGTTCCGAGAAGATAGGAGCAAAAGGATCTGCTATTCCTGTAGAGATACCACTCAATTCTTCTATCACAGCTAAACCGTCAAATGGCACCGTCGAGGCGTTATATCCTCCCTCATGACACATTAATAGTTTCCCACTGCAATGTAATTCTGCTGCTTCCTTAACCATTTTTGTGAGGCTACGATATCCTCCGCTATGCATCATCATTCTCCCCATGGGATCCTGTGCTCCAGCGTCAAATCCCGCTGGAACGATAATTAATTGGGGTCTAAACCTGTCTAAAGCCGGAAGTACTACTTTTTCATAGGCATATGTGTATGCGCCTACACCACTTCCAGCTGGAAGCGGTATATTGATGTTATAACCTTTCCCTAATCCTTCTCCATTCTCTTGGTGACCTCCAGAATTCATAGGGAAAAGGTTGTCTTGATGGATAGAGATGGTTAATGCTCTAGGGTCACTATAGAAAGCTGCTTGTGTCCCATTTCCATGATGAACATCCCAATCAACGAATGCGATTCGCTCTAATCCGAAATTTTCAAACGCGTGTAGACCTGCTATCGCAGCGTTGCCCAGCAAACAAAAACCTAGGCCAAGATCTGAGAGTGCATGATGTCCAGGAGGTCGAACTAGAGCGTAGGCGTTATTTACTTTATTATTTAAAACGGCTTCCAGACCTGCGAGCACACCACCCGCAGATAGAAGGGCAATCTCGTAACTTCCAGTACCCATTGGAGTATATGGGCCGGCGTCGCCACCTATTCCTTTACTTATTATCTTGAGTTTTTGTATATATTTAGCTGAATGAAAGCGAAGGATCTCACTTTCTAATGCTGCTCGCGGTTTTATCATTTGTAGTTGATCGATTAAACCAGTAACCTCTAGCAGATTTCGGAATCTTCGCTTGGCGTCGGGTCCCTCGACATGCTCGTGAGGTTGTACCGGATTACCATACGGGACAGGTCCCGCGTAATTGCCAGTATTGTGCCACATGTAAAGTTCATGGAAGACGAATCCGGTTTTGGAATTAGATTCATTTCCTCCTATAATATGAGCATAACTGCCGGCTGAAAAAGCAAAAGCTCCTAAGGCCGCAGCTGAACTACCAATAAAACCTCTACGATCCATTTTCATATCATTACGCCTCCAGTTTTCTTAATTTCCTAATTTTAGTTGAGTGAAAAGATACAAAGGTTTTATTTTTCAACAACGTGATTTTCTCCAATATGCTTATTTGTTCATCATACATGTAAAATGATCTAATATTTAGGTAACCCTGTAAGGTAAGCGAAAGGAACAAATGAGACCTATTGACTATTTTGATCGAGGTGTGAACAAAGAGCCGAATAGTATTTTTGTTCAAGGTATAGAGCGCAGTTATAAATTTTCTGAAGCAAGCGATATCACATTCAGGATTGCTCAGGGACTTTACAAAAAAGGCTTTCAAAAAGGAGATTCCGTCGCTGTTTATTCGCCTAATGATCCAACTGCTGTAGTTTGCATCTTTTCGATCTTTCGAGCGAGTGGTGTTTGGATTCCAGTCAATACGAGAAACGATGTCTCAACTAATGCTCAATATTTAACTTATGTTTCTACTAGGTGGCTGTTCTTTCATTCTAGCGTTATAAACGAAGTTAAAAGAATTATACCTAAACTCGCGCAGATAAAAGAGATCTTTTGCATTGATTCGGCTGGCACTGATTTTCCATGTGTGCAGGAATTATTGTTCGATGATGATGAATTATTATTGAGCGATCAATCTGATCCGTTTTCTTCTCCCGAAGAGATCTTTTCTCTCTGGCCAACAGGTGGTACGACTGGCCCTTCTAAAGGAGTAGAGATGCTTAATAGAAATATCTGTATGATGTATGAACTTGGCCTACAACACTATATTGGTGCCGCTACTGACGATATTGTCTATCTTGCAGTAGCACCAATAACACATGCTGCAGGGGTCATCATACCTATCTTTACGGCCGCGGCTGGAACTACTTTACTATTGCCTTCGTTCAATCCAGAAGAAGTGCTTCGAACGATAGAAAGAAAAAAAGTGACACATATCTTTCTACCGCCCACCGCTTTTTACGCACTCCTTGATGTAGCGGTAAAATTAAAATTAGATACTTCTAGTCTCAGACAAATCTTACTCGGTGCATCTCCAGTTTCTCCTGACAAAATGAGGCAGGGTGTTGATATTTTTGGTCCAGTAATCTGTCAATGCTATGGACAAGTCGAGGTGCCGATGCTCATATCATGGCTAAGTCCAGAGGATGTTTATAATGCTTGTCAGGATATTCACCCGGAGCGTTTAAGGAGTTGTGGTCGGGTTACTTCTACGACATTAGTTTCCATTTTAGATAATGAGGGAAATGCGTTGCCAACGGGTAAAGAAGGTGAAATATGTTGTCGAGGTCCATTAGTTACACGTGGTTATTATCGGAAGCCAAATGCAACAAAGGAAGCACGTCAGTACGGATGGCATCACACAGGCGACGTCGGTTATCTTGATAAGGACGGATTTCTTTATATTGTAGATCGAATTAAAGACATGATTATTACTGGAGGATTTAACGTCTATGCCACTGAGGTTGAAGCATCTATTCTTGCTTATGAACAGATCTTAGAATGCGCCGTGATCGGTGTTCCTGATCCTAGATGGGGCGAGGCTGTTAAGGCAATAGTCGTGCGAACTGCAGGAGAGGAGATAAATGAGGAGCAACTTATTCTAGGGATAAAGGCAACTTTGGGTAGCGTAAAGACACCTAAATCGATTGAATTTTGGGAATCACTTCCCAAGACGAGTGTGGGCAAGGTGGATAAAAAATCAATACGAGAGAGATTTTGGAAAAAAAAATCTAGGAATATAAACTAGGATTCCGCGGCAGTTGTAGATGCTATACATCTTTCCAGCAAAAGTAAGGACACCAGAAAATGCCACCCTGTGGGGCATGTTCTTAGCATTTTCTGGTGCCTATTTGTAAGCCACAAAATCCATGCCGATTACTGGGATCGCCAGTCCTCGACAGGTTCGGCACAAAGTCTCCGTACCGTATATCGACATTTGGTTCCTGTTACTTTAGCCGAACATCGATAATGATTATCATTTACATAAATTCGATTTTGTGAGACACTCTTGTACGGCTGGTGCCCCTTTTAGTGTTTGAGGGTAATTGCGGACTCCTTGCCTGGGGCGCCAGCCAATCTTTCTCTCTTTTCGTCTTAAAGCATAGTTAGGCTTGTTGGTGGTTTTTTGGTAGCGAAAGTCGCATGCACTAATCTCACTAATTCAAATAGACAATAAGATCATTTTGGATTCCTACATTTGATTGTCTTCACCACGTCCAAAAATAGATTATTTACTTCCAGAACTTCAAAACCTGCAGCAGCAACATTCGCTACAGTTGTTCGATTCATATCAGGCCCTAGTCGTTTTGATAACTGAGTCATCAGATCCATCATGACCTTAAAAGGATAGTATTTTGATCCAGTATGTTCAAACATATAAAGGTCCCCGCCTGGTTTGAGCACGCGCTTCAGAGACTTAAGGCCCTCTATTGGATTTGGAACAGAGCAAAAAGTGCAAGAAGTGAATACTTGATCGAAGTATCGATCTGCATATTTCAAATCGTGCACATCCATTACTTCGGCTGTGATACTGCCATCGTATTCGTCTATTCTTGCCTGCGCCAGCTCTAACATTCTTGGACTGATATCAATAGCAGAAATGTTTTTCCCCTTGGGGAAAGTAGGTATATCAAGGCCTGTTCCAAGAGCTAGAAATAAAATATTCCCTTCCATATTGGAAAAAAGAGTTTCCTTAAAAGGTTTCCATCTCTTTTCAGCACCGCCTCCCGCCATCATGTCGAAGTGCGGTGCAGCTTTATCCCATTTTTTTTGAGTATACTTATCCATGGGACTTTACTCCTCTTAAGCGACTATTTATAACCCAAATTATCAATATACAAACTAGGCCACATATACCACCTATTGCAGCACCCTCGTAAGGAGTCATTGAATGCATCGTTCCCCTCATTCCTACAACCATTCCGCTAATCATGCCAGTCAGCATCGCTGGTAACATGACCTCCATTGCGCCGAACAGTAAGCTGAGGGGGAAAAACGTTAGGCCACCGATTAGCATCCCTAGCATCATTGCTAAAATCATAGCTAACAACATATTCCATCCGACGCCTACAAATATTGCGGATACAAGACCGACTAAAGCCCCAACTAGCAGATTTGCAATCAAATCCCCTGCCACAAAAAATATACGATGATCCATATGGCGCCCCTTAAGCGACATTAGTCGCCGAGTCATAATTTATCTTTTCATATAGAATAATAACGCGGATTGAATTAAATCTCAGCACCAGCAGCTAATTTGAAATTAACTTTTTCTGAAATACCTTATCCAAGCTAACCAGCTTTGTTTATACGGTTAGTCGCCTTCTTAGTACTAATACTAAATTAATATTATTTTGTAACGTCTTTGATAAGGCCACATGCCATTCTGTTACCTTCCCAAAATAAGATATCCAGAGAAAGGATTCTATAACGTCTCCCGAATCCTTGAATTTTTTTTGCTAGAAAAGATTTAATTAAATTTACCAGAGAATTTAGTTCGACGAGTTATTAAATTTGAGGTGAGTTTTGTCGACTTCTCTAACGTGGGAGGAATAATCTATGAATGAAGAGCAAGAATTGATAGTGGAGTGGTTTTCAAGCTTAGGTAGAGATGATAAAGCTGATTTCATAAAGCTTCTTGCAGACATGCTAGTAGATAATGGTGACAATCCTTCTGATATAGCGGATCTCATTAAACCCACTATGCATTAAGTGGTAAAGGTTTTAAGGAAATTTCTGAACCAATAATATGGCAGAAAGTCTTCATATCTGACATACAAATAATACGATTTTTTACCGGTTATTACCCCATTCAAAAAGCCCTTATATGTTTTTAGGTGATTCTGGCCTAACCTTGCCGTCTCAAGCGAGCTCAAAATAGCGAATAAGCTATGGAGCGAACCAGATTGGAGAACTCCATGCTCGCTCCTGAATAATCGGGCTATGCTCCTCTGAACAGCAGGCCTGTAACTCTTCTGGAATAGAGCTGAGATTGTCGCATCGCACGCTAAATTTAGCACAAATCATCTGGCTCCATCGACAGCTTGGATTTTCAAGTACTCGGGTATAGTAAAAAGCAGGATTCGCGCTATCAAAGTCGGGATCTTGCCAGACGCTACATAACTGCTCATATCCCTCTCCTGACGTTTGGCATGTATTAATATCTACACTAGCGTTTCTATCACCACCCGCAATCTCTATTACTTTTTCTTTAAGTACGCCGTCTTCATACCATCCTTTGATAAGCTGGATGCGCTGTAATAGATTTCCTTGATAACCAGGTGTGCCGGCGTCTGCCTGCGCAGAAATAATAAACACTGGTGCTTGATTATCTGGTAGAAGTGTATTTTTCAGTTGACCTCCCATTGGCACACCTCCAGAATATCCTTGTTCGATCATATTTGGTGAAGAGCATAAATTTTCTGTATAGTCCCAGCCGCCAAAAAATCGCACTATTGGTCGTGTCCCCGTTGTAGCGTAAGCCTCTCTCCTACGCATTGCTGCAAATAGGGAGTCGCGAGTATTTTCTTCCGCGTAGAGTACGGCTAGACCGCCAGGGTTATATTCAATTTCATCGGGAAGGCCAACTCGAATACCATCTCGCGAACTTATACCGGCACCACCATGACCTGGATGATTTTTCTCCATAACCAATCCCGGCGCGGCAATATGCGTATCTGTACTTGAAATCAATCCATACTTAAACGCGTTTGCTCCAATTTCAGCTTCTTGTTTGAGACCCTTTTTTAACGCGTAACGAAGAAAATTACTTTCGTCAGGTAACCTTGTTTCAGTTAACAGGGCATCGTCGACGAATATTCGTAACCAATCCATATTACCGTTGGCCGCGATACCAGTATTTTTCCCGCCGAAGCTATCATAACCAAGTTTTTCAAAATTACAGTATTCATCCGCTGCCCATGTCTTGGTTCGGCTATCGCATTCGGATGAGCCTTTGTGCTGCATAACTTCGAAAAGTGGATTCCAGTGTGCTCTTCTCTCAGCTTCCTCTTTTGTCACGGGCTCAGTCGGTATTGATTCATTTTCGATTCGTGCCGTCTCAAACATGATACCGCCGCTGAGGTTAGAATTATGAGGTATGGAAATTGCGTCACAACCTGGTTTGTTTGCTTGACATTCATTTTCAAAATAATCCCAAAGGTATGTTTGCGAGGGAGTTTCAATCCAGCTTAAGGCTCTGTCTGGAACTTGTTCGTTACGAAAAATCACGTTGTGATGAAGATTTTGACCTGCTCCAATTGTGCCAGTCCACTCGTAGCCAATAAAGCTGGTGAAGTTGCAATTACTACTTCGGTCGTAAGCTTCCTCTGCCGCCACTTGAACGTCTTGCCATCTATCAGCGGCATTACTCATACAGTCTTTATAATCATCACCGCAAAACCCCCAACGCTTCTTTCCCACCATTCCATAAGCAGCCAGAGTACCGAAGGTTAAATTTGGGAAATATCTGTGGGCTGCGCATACTGGATGCCAATACCCCTTAGAACCTGGCGTCATGCACATTTTGATTTCACCTAAAAATTCGGCGTGATCTGTTACAGCTGTAAAGTCAAGCGGGCGATCTATTTGTATGTACCTCAAAGGTTGACTATTCTCATCATATGGCTGAATCCCCATTAGTTCACCCCGAGCAAAATTGTAGGCATCCACAGGTGTATTTCTGGTATCTTGAGAGCTTGCGTCAAATGACAAAGCGGTGTGCACATGCATATCCCCAAAATGTGGAGTTCTTAGTGGATCGTATTGGGCGCAAGGCATACGTTTTTCGGTTATCTGATAAGGGCGAGAGTTTTCGTCAGTGCCAATCCCTCCATTTTGTGCCGCAGCATTAACCATTGAAGTCAAAATAAACGAAGAAAAAAAACTGAGTATTTTAATCATCAATCTGGCTCCTTGATATTGCACTGGATATTGAAATATTAACAATGGGTTAGGATACAGCGTAAATGGTTTGTGGGCTAACCAAGCCAGTCTCTAGAGTTGATCGTGAAATGTCCCTAGCTTGTTTATATTTGATATATAGATAATGATGCTGTATTGAATGGATAATCGAGTTTTCACTTATGCAAGTGATGAAGATACTCCCACAACAGAACCTAAATACAATCCCAAAAGCAGCATTGGATGCGGAAAATATTGGGTTCGATATGATTGCGTCGATGGAAAATCGTTACGACCCCTTTCTGCCATTAGGCATTTCGGTAGTTTCAACAAAAAAAATAAAATTAGGTACTGCGGTAGCGATATGTTTTCCACGTTCCCCCATGGTAATGGCGAATACGTGCTGGGATTTACAAAAAGCATCTAAGGGTCGGTTTGTTTTGGGCATAGGACCACAGATCAAACCTCATAACGAGAAAAGATTTTCGGTCCCATGGACCGCTCCAGTGCCAAGGATGACAGAATACATCCAAGCCTTAAGAGCTATATGGAGAAACTGGGAACTCGGAGAGAAGCTGGAATTTCGTGGTGATCATTATAACTTTACGCTGATGACACCAAATTTCGTTCCGGAATCTAACGGGGAATCACCGGTACCAATAACTATAGCCGCGGTAGGGCCGAAAATGCTGCAGTTGGCGGGTGAGATTTGTGATGGTGTACACCTCCATCCTTTCTGTACTCGTTCTTACATGGAGGATATCGCCTTGCCTCTAATTTACAAAGGACTTCAGTTTTCATCCATATCTAGAGAATCTTTCCAGATTGCTGGTGGTGGCTTTCTGGTCACTGGAGCGACTGATTCAGATGTTGCTAAAGCGATGGAGTGGACTCGCTATCGAATAGCATTTTACGGATCAACTCCGAGCTACTGGCCTGTTTTTGAGCACCACGGGCTAGGGGAGTTGGGTAGAAAGCTTAATTTCATGACGAAGCAGGGACTTTGGGATAAATTGGCAGAACAAATATCCGATGACACACTCCAGTTATTCGCGGCTATAGGACGTCATGATCAACTCACTGAAGCCATAAAAATCCGCTTCGGTGATTGTACTGATATGATCTATAGCAATCTTTCTGCAGACAATAAAGGGATGCTTCCAGCCGGGCTTCTGCAAGATATACAAAAGCTGGCCGTACCATTTAGAAAATTTAACAGAGCTTGGTAAGCTGCAGTTAGAGCGCGAGTGAGCCCGCACCCTAACTACTTCTGGTTTATCTCTACTAGTCTACCAAGGCCAAAATGGGATCGACTTCAAAGTTCAAGTTTTCACAGGTGAAGATTTCGTCGGCCTGCTTTCGAAGATCGCTGGCTAGATATCTTTCCATCCCGGATGCCATTGCTTCGCCAGAGGGCCAATAATGACCAACCATAAAGTCATATCCAACCACAGTTCCCTGGACAGCTGAAGTATCGAATAGCGGGATATGCATTGAATTCCAGTAGCCTGAAGATCCATTACTTGCTTCAAGTTCAGCAACCCAGGCCGAACCCCTTTCACCTTGAGCTGTAACATCCTCCATTGAGAATCCCTCATTAATTGTGCACATGGCATACATTGCTACAAACGGCGGCTCGGTGGTCCATTCGGATGTAGGCTGGTATCCTTGTTGGTATTCGAAGGCAAAGTTGCTCTCGGGGTTGCATTGTAAAACCTTACCCCATTTATCATCAAAAGCTTCGGCATGGTTTTCGTTCCAATCTGCCCAGCCCTTATCCCTTGTTTCCTTGCTATCCCAAACTTGGGTCCAGATCCCATCAAAGTTTTCTGTTTCAAATTGTGGAGAGAAGCCAACGATATTTCGCGCTTTAAATTCTGAGTTAGACACTATCTCATTGAAATTGGCTTTTAGTGCTGTCCAAGTCTCTTGAGACATTTCCTCGCCAAAGCCACACCACATATATTCGACATACCCCTTTTGAGGTCCGGTTGCTGCTGGCGCAATGGCCGCGTCAACTTGCTTTTCCTGCGCAGTAGCTACCTCCGTTTGCTCCGCACCTCCATCTTGTTTAGTACAGCCTATTAGTAGCGTAAAAATGGCTACGCTGAAAAATAGTTTTGATTTTATTAATGTCATGACTACTCCATAGTTAAAGTTAATTTATCTTGCGGACTGTCTCACTCTATACTAACTTCTGTAAGTAAACCTGCAAGTTCCACACTTTTCTCTGTTTGCCCATTAGCAATTAGACAACAGTTTTAACAATAAATATATTTATACAAGCTTAGATTATTTTATTAGTTTGTTCCAAATACGCATATCTAAAATTCTACAGCTTCTTATGCTAAGAATTCAGTATTTCAGTTAAATTGAGTCTTGAGGACGTTAACAAAGCTACTGAAAGAGGGGCCTTTAGTCCAGCCAAAGCAATTACGAGTGGTGGAAACCCATGCAAATCCTATCGCAATTTTTTTCGTAGTTCATCTTTTCGTACTTTCCCAGAGGGCGTTCTCGGGAAATCCGCTAAAATCTCTATAGCCTCTGGAATCTTTTGCTTCGCAATTTTCATAGATTCCGAAAAATCTTTTATATCGGTTAGGCTCGGCGCAGTAAAGCCTGGATTAATGAGAAGAAAAGCATATACAGCTTCCCCTAAGCGAGGATGGGGACTTGAAACCACTGCCGCTTCCTTAACCGACGGATGGTGGTGTAGCAGATCTTCGACTTCCTTAGCACTTATATTTTCTCCGCCTCTAATAATGATGTCTTTTTTTCGATCAGTTATAATAAGTGCGTTATCTTTGGTGAGTACGCCAATATCACCAGTCATAAAATATCCATCGATGAAAGCTGCATCATTTTGGTTTTGATCCTTGTAACCCAGCATCATTCCCGAGCCTTTAGTGGCTATCTCCCCCTCAGCTCCGATAGTGGTGATATCTTCTCCATTTTCGTTAAAAATTCGCACGTCATAATTGTAAATCTTGCCATCGGTTTCTGCGGCTAGGTCCAAGTGCGTCGCCTCAGGCCACCCTAGGGTTATGATCGGCGCTTCCGTACTACCGTATACTCTAAATGCTCTGCAGTTCTGCAGTATCTTTCTGGTTCGATATATAATTTGAGGCGGAACCGACGCGCCTCCACAGATAAAGTAGCGCATGCTTGGTAATGGATTTTCACGAGCCTCAGCCGCGTCCAATAGCTCCTTAAGGAAGGGCGTGGCGCCAACGCTGACCGTTGATCTGGTTTTTGTAATAAAATCCACTGCCACGTTAGCATCCCACCGCTCCATTAGTGCAGTACTAAGTCCTGTGACGAACGGAAAGTTGATACTACCGTATCCGGTGATATGAGTGATCGGTGAAGCCATAAACATTCTATCTTCATGCTCGCTGCCTAAGCTAAGATAATCGACCTTATTATCTATCACCCGATTGATTGTATTGTGGGTGTGCATTACTGCTTTCGGAGTTCCTGTAGTGCCAGAAGTGTAGAGAATTGTCTTGAGTTGGTCAGGATCAGCGGCGTCTAAAATAGTTTCATCGAAGGGTTCATTAGCCATAAGGGAGGAAAAATCTACTTCGCAATGGTTGGGGTCTGCCGGTAAGTCATTGCGCACTAGTATAATAGAATCAAGACATTCGATTTCTTCCCGTAACCGGCGATACATATCTCTAAAGTCAGCGCTGCGGTACCTGTGTGGAATAAAAACAGCTTTTACGTTCGCATCTGACAATATAAAGCTCAATTCTTTATCACGATAGATTGGCACGATTGGAACCACCACTAATTTTAATGCAGCGCACGCTATGTCGATGGAAGCAGCTTCAATCCAGTTAGGGAGCTGAAACGCAATTGTATCCCCACTTTTCAAACCTACAGATTTTAGCCCGGTGATCAGAGACCTTGCTTCGTTTGCTATCTGAGAAAAAGTTTTATCTCCTGACTCAAGTAGGAAGGCGATATCATCAGGTTTTTCCTCACCGCATTTCCAGGCGGAATCGGCAATTGTGGTATAGCGCCAGTCTCCCTGATCAAGAGTTATTCTCTCGGCGGAAGCTTTTGGTAATTTAGTAGAAATGCTAATCGCTCCAGAAAACTTTAATTCATTATAGCCTAGAAAAATTAGTTCGGCTGGCAATCAACGAGAGTTAGTTTTAGGCGCTGTAGCCTCCATCGACGCCAATTATCTGTCCGTTTATATAACCCGCCTCGTCGCCAAGTAAATATTGTACTAAAGAGGAGATCTCAGATGGTTTGCCAAGTCGTGGCATGGGTGTTCTCTCGAGACAGAGTTCTATAACGGCTTGTGCTTCGGTATCTGCTGTGAAGGAAGAGTGGACGATTCCTGCATCAATAACGCCCGGAGCGATCGCATTTACTCTCACATTGTCCTTGGCCACCTCTCTGGCGAGCTGACGTACGATGCCCATTACAGCAGTTTTCGGAATACCTGACATACCGTCATTTTCCAATGTTCTAAGGACTGCTGTAGTCAGCAGCTGTACAATTACTCCGCCTTCGTTTGAGGTCAATCTTCTGGCTGACTCTGTCAAAACGTTGAAAGAGCCAAAAACATCGGATGCCATGATATCCTCAAACTCTGCTGGAGTGACTTCTGTTAAGGGTCGCAAGGGTATTGCAGGACCCACCGCATTAACCACTCCTCTTAATTGGCTGGATGTTCCAGTCGCTTGATCTAGAAATTCTGCTACCGATTCTGGGTCTCGAACATCCACGATAATCGCCTCTGCACTACCACCTACAGATAGAATTTTTTTTCTCAATGTGTCGACGGAAGCGAGATTGTTGTGATAACCGAGTATCAATCGGTAGTGACTCGCAAGAGTCTCGGCAATGCCCGAACCCAGTCCACCGCTCGATCCAAAAATGGCCACCGTTTCCATCAATTACAACTCCTCTCAGTGTTTGTACTTACTAGGCTGCAGAGGAAAATTTTATTTCGTCCGCAGGTTCCTGTCCCAGAAAAGATTTTAATAGCTGCTCGCATCTTTGTTCGAGTAATATGCGCGATTCTTGTTTAACATAACCGAAGCCACGCAACTTAGCGGGCAGTGAGGCCATAGTAATCGCTGACTGGTAGTTTTGATTAGTCAGATTATTTGAAATAATCCTCAATAGCTGCTGATATTTTTCAATGTCTTCTCGTTCTTGCCGACGTTCTTTCATATATCCGAAGGGATCCAAAAATGTTCCTCTAAGAAATCGTAGTTTTGCAAGGAAATACAGAAAATATTTCATCCATGATCCAAATTCGCGTTTGCGCGGTTGTTTCGTATCTGAATGTGGTTTTCTTAATAATGGCAGTGCGAAGTTAAATCGAACTTCGTAATCTCCTTCAAACTGTTCTTCTAATTTTGCCGTAAATTCCTTATCGCTATAGAGTCGTGCTATCTCGTACTCATCCTTATATGCCATCAGCTTATAAAGTATCTTTGCTGCGACAGCTGTAAGCGAATCGGGTTGATCAGCTAATGGATCAGCACTGCGGATTCTTTCTAGTTCCAAAATATAGTTTGTAGCGTATTTTGAATCTTGATAGGCGGTTAGACGCCTAACTCGATCAGTAACGATATCATCGAGGCTTTCGGCTGCCCTCTTTTTTTCAGTAGTTAAAATACTATTTACCTTCTCTGGTTGATCAGCGTAACGTCTTCCCCATAGAAAAGCTTTTTTATTAAAATCCACAGCCACTGCGTTAAGTTCGATTGCTTCAAAAAGAGCTGCAGAGGAGACAGGGATCAAGCCTTTTTGCCATGCATAACCTAGTAGAAACATATTGCTACCGATGGAGTCACCTAATAATTGAGTGGAAATGCGCGTCGAATTAATGAAATAGCTATCTGATTCTCCTACTTCATCAATAATTTTTTCTTTCATATTGTTGGCGGGAAACTTCGCATCTGGATCGAGGATGAAAGCGGAGGTGGGTGTCTCCGCCTCATTGACTACTGAATGCGTTCTTCCGTCCGCGACTTTCCCCATTGTTTCATAGCCTGCTGTGACCACCAGGTCACAACCTATAAGAAGGTCTGCCTCGCCTGCAGGTATACGCATCGCTTTTATATCATCCTGGTTGCGACCGACTCGCACATGACTTACCACAGAACCAAATTTTTGTGCCAGTCCAGTCTGATTCATGGTCGCACATCCCTTTCCCTCGATATGAGCTGCCATTGCTATGAGGGCTGTGATCGTTAATACGCCAGTACCACCAATTCCCGTGACTACGGTATTCCAAGGCACATCTAACTTGGGCTGAGGTGGATTCGGGAGTGTGTTAAATAAAACATCGCGGTTTTCTAAATTCGCCTTTGGTTTGCGAAGTGCTCCGCCAACAACGGTTACAAAGCTCGGGCAAAAGCCATTCATACAGCTAAAATCTTTGTTGCAGGAATTTTGATCAATCTGTCGTTTTCTACCTAGCTCGGTGTCCTTGGGTAGGATTGATAGACAGTTAGATTTAACTCCACAGTCTCCGCAACCTTCACAAACCTCATCGTTAATGAAAAGTCTCTTATCTGAAGGCACGATAGAGCCTTTCTTTAACCGACGACGTTTTTCTGCGGCACACGCCTGTTGGTAGATGATAACGGATGTACCTTGGCATTCCCTTAATTGCTTTTGCAGCAATTCCATGTCATTTCGGTGATGTAAACTATAGCCAGGGATTCCATTAAAGTGGTCTTTCCATTGGTCTGGCTCGTCGCTTACTAGTGCGATTCGTCTTACACCTTCCCCACGGATCTGATAGACGAGATCATCGATTTTTAATGAGCCGTCCAGAGGCTGTCCCCCAGTCATAGCTACAGCATCATTATAAAGAATCTTATAGGTGATATTGACACCGGAGGCTACTGCTGCTCGTATAGCTAAGATTCCTGAATGGAAGTAGGTGCCGTCTCCTAAATTTTGGAAAACATGTTTTGTTTGAGTGAAAGGAGCTTGCCCTATCCATGTGGCTCCTTCTCCTCCCATCTGTGTGAAGGTGTGAGTCTCTCTGTCTGGCATCCAGGTCGCCATGTAGTGACAGCCAATTCCGCCCAACGCTCTGCTACCGGAGGGAACCTTGGTAGAAGTATTGTGAGGACAGCCAGAACAAAAATGCGGAACTCGATCGATTATATTTCTTGGTATTGCTAGGGAAGCTTCTTTCTCATTGATCCACTTGATCCTCTCGGTCATTACTTCCGAGTGGTGAAACCTTTGAATACGAGCGGCGATAACTAAAGCAATCATGGCAGGCGTCAATTCAGAGAGATTTGGAAGCAGATCTCTCCCGTCTTCATCAAATTCGCCTACTACTCGTGGTCGAGCCTCCACGGGATAGTTATAAAGCTGTCCCGTAAGTTGATCTTCGATGATTGAGCGTTTTTCCTCGACTACCAAAATTTCTTCCAGACCCTCGGCAAATTCATGCGTTGTCCGGGGCTCGAGAGGCCAAGGCATACCAACTTTATAAACTCTAATACCTATCGATTTTGCAACTTCTGAGTTGATTCCTATATCTTCTAGGGCCTGCATTACGTCAAGATATGCTTTACCGGAAGTGATGATCCCGAATCTAGGTGTTGGACTATCAAAGATTATTTTATTTAGTCCATTGACGTGAGCAAATTCACGTGCAGCATAGATCTTGAATTTATTGAGTCTCACTTCTTGGTCAAGTGGTTTGTCAGGCCAACGTGCATGGACACCATCCCTCGGAAGTTCGAAATTTTCGGGTATGCTAATTTTGATTCGATTCGGATCGATGTCGGCAGAAATAGCGGAATCCATATTTTCTGTGATCGCTTTGAGAGCCACCCAGCATCCACTGTATCTAGATAACTCCCATCCAAAGATACCAAGATCTAATACTTCCTGAACATTAGATGGGCTAAGTATCGGAACAGAAGCCCCTATGAACATGTGTTCAGACTGATGTGGCAGCGAAGACGATTTACAAGCGTGATCATCACCCGCAATGGCAAGTACGCCGCCGTGAGGCGATGTTCCAAAAGCGTTAGCGTGTCTAATAGCATCCATACTTCGGTCTACGCCAGGTCCTTTCCCGTACCACATGCCAAACACGCCATCATATTTAGCTCCTTCAAAAATATTCGTTTGCTGACTACCCCAAACTGCTGTGGCCGCCAGATCTTCATTAATACCAGGCTGAAAGTGAATGCAATGTTTATCAAGCCACGGCTTGGCTTTCCACATAGCTTGGTCAACACCGCCCAACGGAGAACCCCGGTAGCCAGAGATGAAAGCAGCTGTATTAAGCCCTCGCTTTTTATCTCGTTGGTGTTGGAGAATTGGCAGTCTAACAAGTGCTTCGACACCTGTTATGTATGCTCGGGTGGTATCCAATGCATATTTGTCGTCGAGAGAAACTTTCTTTATTTTTTTATCAGGTATCTGCTTCATATGAGTACTCACAAATAGTCTAGCTATCGTCGTTCATCGATGAAGAAATAGTTATTTTACTTTCACATTAAAATTGGTATAAAAAGAAAATATTATTCGAAAAATTTTAAATTAGAGAATAAACATGCCTAAAATTATTGAAAAACAGGATCTATCTATTCTTAAATTGCTGCAGTCTGATTCAAGCCAAAGCTCAAGCGCTATTGCAGAGAAGCTAAATATGTCTCAGTCGCCGTGTTGGCGTCGTATTAATAAGCTTCAGCAAGACGGCATTATTATTAAGGAGGTGGCATTGCTTAATCGACGTGAGCTTGGCATGGATGTGGTTGTCTTCGCTACAATAAATCTGACTTCCTCAGGCCGCCAAAATTTACTAGCATTTGAAGAAGAAATCGTGCTACACCCAGAGGTAATGGAGTGTTTTACCATGGCGGGTATTTGGGATTACATGCTTAAGATTGTCACCCGAGATATTCGTCACTACGAGGATTTTGTTAGAAATACGCTTACGGCGAGCCCATCAATCCGAGAGTTGCACTCGCATATGGTGGTTACGGAAATAAAAAATTCTACAGAGCTCCCTCTAGACACGCAGCTCTAATCAGTTAAGTGAGGTGTGATACGATCCTCAATGTAACGCCTTATGTCTAAATTGTAGTCTTCCATAGGAGAGAATATCCCAAACTTGTGAACTCTAGATGTTATACCACGCTGTACACTGCCACAGATTGCCCAGTCTTGCTTATTCACCAGATCCCAAAAACCTACTATGTCAGCGAAGTGATCTTTTGGTTTGCCAGCCTCGTCCGGATGAAAGAGGAACTCACAGATGACTTTAGTTTTATCCGTTTGCAAGGGCTGTAAAGTAAATGCAGCGACATGATCTTTGGCGAGGCTAAGAAATAAGTTTGGATAGATAAGATCGCCCTTATGACGTTTAAGCTCGTCATCATTTAATTCTTCAAACACAG
>CABYJX010000005.1 GCA_902519405.1 uncultured Gammaproteobacteria bacterium | reverse complement strand
TGGTTGAAGTTGCAAGGGAGCTATCGAAAAGCGAATTGCTAGTGTAAAATTTGTTATTCATGTTTGTAGAGAGACTGAATGGATCTTTCTTCACTTACAGCTATCTCCCCTATCGATGGTCGTTATAGAAACAAATCTGCTGACTTGGCTGATACCTTTAGTGAGTTTGGCTTAATAAAATATCGATTATTTATTGAGGTTAAATGGTTTCAGCACCTCTGCGACGTTGAAGGCCTTTGTGAACTTCCTAGCCTAGAAGAAAGTGATCGGACTTTTCTGAATTCACTTGTTGATACTTTTTCTGAAAAGTGCGCTCGCGAGGTAAAAGCTCTTGAGAAAAAAACTAATCATGACGTTAAAGCAGTAGAGTATTATCTAAAAGAAAAAATTAGAGATGTAAACACGCTCTCACCTTTTAGTGAGTTTATTCATTTTGCCTGCACGTCTGAAGACATAAATAACCTAGCATATGCGCTAATGTTAAAAGATACTATCTCGTATGTAATTGAACCAAAGCTTGATAAATTAATTGCTATGCTGACTAATCTAGCGACCTCACTGGCTCGGGTTTCGATGTTATCTCGAACACATGGTCAGGCAGCGAGCCCCACCACCATGGGAAAAGAGATCGCGAATACAGTTTCACGATTGCAAAGGCAACGTAAAGGGCTATGCAATCTGGAATACCTTGGAAAGATGAATGGAGCTGTAGGCAACTACAACGCCCATCTAGTAGCGTATCCTGATTTGGACTGGCAGAAAATTACAAAGGATTTTGTTTCCTCATTGGGGCTGAGTATGAATTACTATACTACTCAGATAGAACCACATGATTACATGGCGGAGCTCTTCGATCTTATCAGCCGGGCGAATACTATTTTAATAGACTTTTGCAGAGATATTTGGGGATACATTTCGCTTGGTTATTTTACCCAAGTGCCTATTGAAGGAGAAATAGGCTCTTCAACCATGCCACATAAGATAAATCCTATTGATTTCGAAAATTCAGAAGGAAATCTGGGACTTGCAAATGCTATTTTCAAACATCTTTCCAGCAAACTGCCGATCAGCCGCATGCAGCGAGATCTTACTGATAGTACAGCTCTGAGGAACGTCGGAGTTGGATTCGCGTATACATTAATCGCTTTGGAGTCAATTTTTAAAGGTCTCACCAAGCTTGCAATTAACGAGGAACGGCTCAATAGCGAATTGAATGATAACTGGGAGGTGCTGGCAGAACCGATTCAGACCGTAATGCGTAAACATGGTCTTGATCAGTCTTATGAGCGTCTCAAGACATTTACCAGAGGCAAATCAATCTCCAAAGAAATTCTACATGACTTTATTAGGAGCCTTGAGCTACCGGAGGAAATAAAAACACGATTGTTGACGTTAACTCCTCAAGATTATATCGGTAATGCTGATCTACAAGCGCTCGACTTAAACTGATAACGGGGAATATCTAAATTATCACAACTGTTGAAAGTCTTGATAAAGATGTATTTTTATCTTCTTTCTGGCAGCAAAAACCTCTATTAATTAAAAACACTCCTGCTAATTATATTCCAGCTATAAAACCAGAGGACTTGATTTCTCTAGGTAGCAGAGCTGATACAAATTCTAGAATGGTACGAGCATTTGATGGAGATTGGCGGCTATTTAGTGGCCCCTTCCACCAAGAAGACTTCGCTGAATCATCCAATTGGACTCTACTCATTAATAATATTGAGAAACACCATCATGAAATTAATCATCTTCGAAAGCTTGTGGATTTTATCCCAACATGGCGCTTTGACGATATTATGGTCAGTCTCTCTAAGCCTGGCGGCGGTGTAGGTCCACATTTTGATCTTTATGATGTCTTTCTGGTCCAAGTAAAAGGTCATCGAAGCTGGAAAATTGGACAGGATTGCAGTGCAAGTTCACTTTTAAGTAAAAACTCAGATTTGAAGATTCTCTCTGAATTCGAGGTATGCGAAGAAATCATCACCGGTCCTTATGATGTTTTATATCTACCTCCTTCAAAAGCTCATTGGGGAGTGGCAAAAAGTGAAAGCATAACCTATTCGATTGGATTTAGAGCACCTAGAGTGAATGATATGATTGCCTATTGGACCGATGAAATACTAGAAGGATTATCATTGGAAGAACTGTACTCAGATAAGTTGTTGAAAAAAGCAGAGCGACCCGGAGAAATCAGGACTGAAGACTTAACAATGGCTCGAGAGCAAATCCTCGCGACTCTTATGCAAGCAGACACTTCCCATCATTGGTTTGGGGACCTCATCACTAAATCATCTAGTGAATGGGGAGAATCAGAGTTAATTGATACAGCTGATTGGACGGTCGCCAATATTAAAGAGGCCTCTAATCTGGCATGGCGTGAGGATCTTGGAAAAATACATATCTACGCAAACGGCCAGCACACCACCTGCTCATCAAGTCTTATTGATATGGTAATGACTCTTTGCAAAGAAGGAAAAATTAACAAATCTCAGCTTCCCTTGGCTAACCTTGAAGAATCGATCTATTGTGTAGAATTTCTAGTGGAGATAGGTGCTGCTTACACAGAATAGTCACTATGTGCTATGACAACTTTTTGCCTATCAGCCCTACCAGAATTAGGAGAGGTCTAGAGCATGAATAACTTCGCTTGCAGCAGCATAAGGAGTAATTTCCATGTTTTTCACGCTGCCTTCAAGCTTCACAAGAAGACTCCTTACTTCAGAACTAGAATTGAGTCGTCCTATTAAAACCTCTTTAATTAGTGCGTTCATCCAGTCAACGTTTTGCTTATTCCTACGATTTTCTAATTCGCCATTATTTTTTACTAAATCGAAATATTCACTTATCATATTCCAAACTTTAACTACATCGTTCTTGTCAAATGACGAGCATGTTAGTACCGGTGTACTCCAATATTCTGGCTGGCTAAGTAGCCCTAATGCACTAATGTACTGCTGTTTTGAAATATTTGCTGACTGAATAGTATCGCCATCGCACTTGTTTATAATCATTCCATCAGCAAGCTCCAATATGCCTTTTTTCAAACCTTGAAGTTCATCGCCTCCTCCTGGAAGCATCATAACTAAAAAGAAATCCACCATACCAGAGACGTGGTATTCTGACTGACCAACTCCTACGGTTTCGATCAGAACGATATTGTAGCCAGCAGCCTCACACAATAATATTGTCTCGCGCGTTTTTTGTGCGACACCTCCTAAAGAACCAGACGTCGGAGAGGGTCTAATGAATGCACTTTTCTCTCGTGATAAGAGTTCCATTCGCGTTTTGTCACCAAGTATAGAGCCTCCAGTCAATGGAGAACTGGGGTCCACTGCGAGCACGGCAACTTTAAAACCATCACTTAAAAGATGAAGTCCTAAAGCTTCTATAAAAGTAGATTTTCCGACACCAGGCACACCAGTAATACCGATTCTGAGACTTTTTCCACTATACGCTAATGCTTCATCGACTAGCTCTCTCGATTCTTCCTTGTGCTCATCGAGACTGCTTTCAAGTAGTGTTATAGCCTTTGCTAATGTTCTTTTGTTGCCAGATCGGATCGCTGTAAGTCGCTCTGATTTCATAGCGTTATACTTTAGAAGGAATGTATGTCGGCTATAATGTCTAGTACTTCTCCAGCCGCTTTGGGGATTGGAGTACCTGGGCCAAATATACACTTAACGCCATAATCAAATAACTCTTGATAGTCCTTTTTAGGAATCACTCCTCCCACAATTACAATAACCTCTTTGGCATCGAGTATCTTTAGTTCTGTGATTAGTTGAGGGACTAAGGATTTGTGACTGCCCGCCAAAGAAGATACACCAACAATATGAACATCATTCTCCACCGCCTGCTTTGCAACTTCTTCAGGAGTCGAAAACATCGGGGAAAGATCAACATCAAAACCCACATCCGCAAAGGCTGTTGCAACCACTTTTGCACCGCGATCATGACCATCTTGACCCATTTTACACACCAGCATACGAGGGCGCCTGCCCTCCGCCTCAATAAATCTCTCTATTGCCGTTTTAATTTCCATCCAACCCTGATCATCCTGATATGCATCTCCGTAAACACCTGTCACAGTTTGTGTTTGAGCCTTATAGCGACCAAATACACTCTCCATCGCATCCGAAACTTCACCAACAGTCGCCCTCAGTCGCATAGCCTCAATAGTTAATTCCAGTAAATTTCCCGTACCAGACTTAGCGCAATTACTAATATCATCTAATACCCCATCTAGAGCTTCTTGATTTCTTTTTGCTTTAATCTCCTTAATTCTATTTATCTGAGATTCTCTTACCTGTTCGTTATCAATCTCAAGCACATCCACTTCATCTTGCTCAGTAGTGGTATACTTATTTACACCTACTATGACCTCCTCACCTCGATCTATGCGCGCCTGTTTTTTTGCTGCGGCCTCCTCTATTCTAAGTTTGGGAAGGCCGGTCTCTATCGCTTTAGCCATTCCACCGGCTGCTTCTATTTCTTCCATCAGGTCAAGAGCCTTGGAAGCAATCTGATCGGTAAGAGATTCCATCATATAAGAGCCGCCCCATGGATCAACAACGTCTGTGATCGAAGTTTCTTCCTGAAGAATTAACTGTGTATTCCTAGCAATCCTGGCGGCAAATTCAGATGGCAAAGCTATTGCCTCATCAAGAGCATTAGTATGCAACGATTGTGTACCACCAAAGACAGCTGCCATTGCTTCTATAGTTGTTCTTACTACGTTGTTATACGGGTCCTGCTCCGTCAATGACCATCCCGAGGTCTGACAGTGTGTTCTCAATATCCCACTCTTTGGATTAATGGGTTTAAATTCGTCCACAATGTCATGCCACAACATGCGAGCAGCTCTCATCTTGGCAATTTCCATATAAAAATTCATACCTATCCCCCAGAAAAAAGATAGACGAGGTGCAAAATCATCAATACCAAGACCAGCTTTGAGTGCGGTTCGAATATATTCCTTTCCATCAGCCAGAGTATATGCAAGCTCCAAAGCTGCATCCGCACCAGCTTCTTGCATATGATATCCAGAGATAGAAATTGTATTAAAACGTGGCATCTCCATGGAGCAATAGGTGATTATGTCGCCTATAATTCGCATACTTGGACCAGGAGGATAAATATAGGTATTTCGAACCATAAATTCTTTCAAGATATCATTTTGAATCGTTCCTGATAAATCAGTCCTAGAAACACCCTGCTCCTCAGCTGCAACAATATAGCCAGCAAGTATTGGCAACACAGCTCCATTCATAGTCATAGATACTGAAATTTTGTCTAAAGGAATCTGATCAAATAAAATTTTCATGTCCTCTACAGTATCAATCGCCACACCCGCTTTACCAACGTCTCCCGATACTCTCGGATGATCAGAGTCATATCCACGATGGGTCGCTAAATCAAACGCTACACTAATACCTTGCCCCCCTCCGGCAAGGGTTTTTTTATAAAATGCATTGGAAGCTTCTGCTGTAGAAAATCCCGCATACTGTCTAATAGTCCATGGTCTTCCAGCATACATCGTAGCCTGAGTGCCTCTGATATAAGGTGGAAGCCCAGGCAAAGAATCTCGAAAAGAAATTCCTTCGATATCGTTTTCTGTGTAAAGGGGTTTTACTAAGATTCCTTCTCCGTTCTGCGAGACAAGATCATCAACACTCCTACCCTTCATCTGAACTTTAGCGAGCTCCTTCCAATCGTCTAACGAAGGCAACTTGACTTTCTCTTCAAGACTTCCCATTCCATTATTCCTCGATTCTCTCAACGCGCTCAGCTTAGTACAGATACTCTAATAGATTTTTGGTAAATACGGCATGAGACGATGCTATATCGCTTTTAGATTTAGGTTCTGCAATAAAGTCTGGCTTAATTTTAAACAACCGTTGTCCTTGACTAACTATGACTCCATCTTGTTCTATGAGCACTTCTTCGACGGTACCGGAAAAACTAGCATAAACTTTATTGAACATCTTCATTACTTCGATAATATATAGAGGATCACCCTCTACGAAATGATCCCCTGTTTTTAAAAAAGGCTCATGTTCAGGCGATTCCCGTCTATAGAACATACCCCCGGTTTGAGCAAGGAGCTCATTAGAGCTCTGCGCTGGTGGCGGCGCTAAGAACTCACTCATTCTCTCTTGGTGATTCTTATTCATTAGTTTTTTTGGAATAGAAACCTTTAGACCTGCTGAGATACCAAGTTTAGCAAAGCCTGCAATCTCTCCTAAGGCGAATAGTAGACCAAGAACTTCCATTCCCGCCTGAAACCCTCTATGAGCAGACTGTATTTCCCTCCAAAGTCGATCAGATCTGATTCCCCCTGGCGGACTACTTTTTGAAAGCATCGAAGATAATTCTATCCAACAAAGAGACCCTATTTTCAACTCAAGCTCGGCATAGAAGGATCTTGCAGTTTCCAGCAGTTCATGATCCTCTCGCCAGATTATTTCCGATGAGGGGCGTCGACTAGAGTATTCCATGTTTAAAAAATGATAGGATCTAAAAATCAGATCTACAGGGTTTTCATTCAAAGAAACACGTCCATCGATAAGAGTATAACTATCTCGGTTAAGGCTTAGCCAACCACTTAAGAGATGCGGATTTGCGAGTAATAATGAAATAGGTCTCAGTAATAATAAGCTCTTTGTCTGGAGAAGCGCACTCATATTAGACACATCAATGTCACGTTCTCCAGTCAGTAAGTTCTTCTGGATATGTTCCCACGCAATTCCTATATCTACTTGACTCGCAGCCTCTTTCAGTTGCCCAATTACAGCTAAATATGGAGCAACAAACTCCGTCGTTGGCTGGGCATTCACATTTTGGCTAATTAACCAGTTAATGAGTCCATAATGAAATTGTAAGTTAGTCGATAGATTTTCTCCCTTCAGCTGAGTCCTACGAAAGATCTCAGAAATATTCTCAAATGCCTCTCTCCTTGTCGCTCCTACCGACAATATAAGAGCAATATTAGAGTCATAAGCGCCAGCCAAGTGGTACTTCATAAATGTACCAGTGTCCGGATTATTTAAACTAATACCTTGATCATCTCTTATTTCCATGGCTAAAGGATTTGACCAATATTCTATTATACCTCCGGCATGAGGCTTGAGTGCCGAATTAGTTGCGTTAAGTCGCGCTTCTATACATGCCGCATAGCGAGGGATTCTCTCTGGTTTTGGAAGAGCTTTACCATGCGCCGCAAGTAATACCATAGCTTCGACTAGAGAATTGCAGACAAAATAATCTTTAGGATCATTAGGATTAGTAAATTTAAGTCCGTAACACAGTTCACTAACTCGGTGTTCAACTTGAATTCGAGTATTCATCTCCATAAAAAAGTGGTCGTTTGCTGAGACTATGCACTCGAAAGTAGATACTGAATCAAGTCCTACCGCTGAACCAAAAAGCGCTGCTTCTTCTTCCATTTGTCGAAGTGAGTTTAACTCTGACTGAATTAGCCTAGCTTCTCTGCTTAACCCTTTCGCTTTCAGTTCTTCAACTTCTGCGGCCAATGTTTCATCGATGACTGAAATTTCTAAAAGTTTTTGTTCATGCATCTGAATTGAGCAGTCTCGACCACCTAGCGTCATACACCAATCTCCGTTTCCGATAACTTGGATTTCTTGATGACGAGTTGCTTTTACGTTCAGCTCCACAATGATATTTTTATTGTCGCCTACTCCTATTGCTTTTACCTCTTGAAGAATCTCTGTAACTAATTCCCTTGCTCTGGTAGCGTCTGCGGAACTAACAATTCGCTGACCTTTTCCACCGCCACCGCCTATTGCCTTCAAGCGAACATCATATCCAGGATACGATTTGGATAAGTCATTAATGCAGTCTTCGATGGCTTCACTCAACTCATCAACAGAGTACAGATCTACACCCTTTTCATAAGAAGCTGCGAGAACAATTTCAGCAAGCTCATCAAGAGATAGCTGATCCTCGTCAAATATCTCTTGATTAATATTCAGTTTAAATTTTTTAGAAATCCTGAGCAGCGCTCGCGCATCCTGGTATTTCTTTAATAGCGCTAGACCTGACGCGTTATCAATACCTGGAGTAACCGACACCCCCACTTTCAGTGCTGTTCTCTTCGCTTCATCTTTAAATCCAGCCTGCTGAATCACGTTTGAGCCAGGACCAATCACGATTAGATTTGCCCTCTCCATCGCAGACACCATATCTGCATCCTCGGCCATAAATCCATAGCCTGAGAATAGGGCATTGTAATCATATTTCTTGGCGATAAATATTATCTCGTCAATACGTTCAAATCTCTCTGACTTTGTAACGCCCGTATAATCTTTCACGCGGTGAACCCTAGCAAAATCCTTCAATATCCGAAGCTCAGGAGCAAGTGCGTTACGATAAGTTATGGAATCTTTTTCTGAAATGAGGATGCCAAAATGTTCGATACCCATTTCGGAAAATATATCAATAGCCTCTTTCCTGATCGGACCACGACATATAATTAATGGACGAATATGTTCACATCTAAATTGAGCCACCCAATTGCTTTGTGTTTGTCCAAGTCGTCTATCTTCATGGATGAGCTGATTGTCAGTACTAGATTCTCTATACACAGAAGCCCCTATTAAAAATAAACATGATCATCTAATGAAATTCCCGCTGAATTGTTTGCATCGGCTCAGGATGATAGTTTCTAAGAAAGAATTCCATATGTGTTCCGATCACCTGTCTAAGCTTTGACGGCATCACAATTTGTGATACCGAACCTAAGCTTAAAGCCTCCTTAGGATTCATTAGTTCTTGCTCATATCTCTGTGCGAGTTTTTTCTCCTCTTCCGTCATCCAATCAGTAACAAAATCTTGGGCTATCGATTTCGCTTCTGCCTGTGAGGAGCCTCTCTTAATTAATTTTTTAATCTCAGATTGTATCTTGGCTTCCGCTGACTCCTTAATGCCTCTCAGCTCTTCTTTATAGACGTACTCTACTCCTGCAGGGCCCATTACTGCGACTCTAGTTGTAGGTAGCGCTACTACGAAATCCGCGCCAGTAGGGTAGTTATTATATGACGCATATGCGCCACCAAAAGCATTCCTTACCAGTACTAAAAAGCGCGGCGTTCGAAGATCTACTATTGCATCTAGCATAGCTCTTCCAGCCTGAACGATTCCTCTGCTCTCCTGATCTCTGCCCGGTAAAAATCCCGTTGTATCCTCTAAAAAAATGATGGGAATATTATATAAATTACAAAATCGAATAAATCGCGCATTCTTATATGCAGCATCTATATCTATCTGACCAGAAGAAACTGCTGAATTATTGGCCACAAAGCCGATAACATTTCCTCCCATACGACCTAAAGCTGTAACCGTATTGCATGCTCGAGAGGGCTGGATTTCAACGAAATCACCGTGATCACATAGCTGCTGAATTATTAGGTGAATATCAATTGGGGTATTAAAACCCGTTGGAGAATTAAAGGCGTTGCGCAGTAAAATATCGATATCTGAAGTATCTCTTTCAATTGGATCTGATGTCGCCTGATAAGGAGCCATCATTGAGTTATTATCAGGTAGATACTTTAGTACTTCACGCACCTTGCTAAGGGCCGCCACTTCATCCTCTACAACAAAATCAGTTACACCACTCTGACTATGGACGTCGGGCCCACCTAAATCATCTGCTGAAACCTCTTCGCCTAATACTGAACGAACAACATTGGGGCCAGTTAAACCAAAAAATGTGTTTTTTGGTTGAATTACAAAGCTTCCTTGCCGAGGTAAATAGGATCCTCCGCCAGCATTAAAACCGAACATACACATAATACTCGGTATAACGCCACTCACTTTTCTTAGTGCGGTAAATGCTTCCGCATAACCGTCCAAACCCCCTACTCCAGCGGGTATATAAGCTCCAGCAGAATCATTCAACCCTACTAGCGGGATTCTTGTTTTTCCTGCCAACTGAAATAACTTCGCTAACTTGCGACCGTTTGTTGCGTCCATGGACCCTGCCCGTACCGTAAAATCATGTCCATAAATCGCTACGTCTCTATCTTCGATCTTAATCAAAGCCGTGACTAACGAGGCACCATCTAGGTTTGGCCCCCAATTCTGAAAAAGTACAGTAGGTTTTGTGTCCGATAGAAACTCAATTCTCTCCCAGACCGTCATTCTTCCCTTCGCATGTTGTCGTTGTATGTTTTTACTTCCAGCCGCAAGAAAAGGGAGTTGGGAAATCTCCTCTCCTGCTTGAGTTGCCGCTCCATAGCGATCTTTACTCTCAAGCTCGTCTTTATCATCACGATTTTTCGCAAAAGGATTTTCTAAACTTGGCGTAACTATGCTTTTTGCTTTTTTCATTAGTATCCTAAGATTAATTAAGGAAAAAATAAGTGGGATGTAATATACTTAAGGTGTGTTGAAGATCCATCTCAAACTCTATATTTAATGACTACATTATTCAAAAAAAAGGCGTGTTACCCTAATCTGCCATCTATCAAAAGTCAATTTAATCATGGCCTTACACAACACGGGATGATTCCAGGAGGAAACAAATATCCTATCAAATTTTCTTTTTATTTACTCCAGATTACTTAAAATACTATGAAAACTTCTAGAGTGAAGTTGGAATCTTTAACCTATTCAGCCGACTCTGTCTTATTGTTTGAACGTATTAAGGATTTGCCTAAGGCTGCTTTTCTAGATAGTTGCTATACGGCGGGAGGCATGGGAAGGTATGATATTCTAACAGCAGCTCCGTTGGAGCTGGACTTACCGGTCGCACCTCTAAATGCATCTGAAAAAGAGCTGAGTATTTATTTTGAGTCACTAAATAGATTTGCTAACGAAGAAATTGGAATCAGTGATGAAAGCTGCAGTGATTTGCCGTTTGTAGGAGGGCTACTTGGATTTCTAGAGTATGATCTAGGGCTTCCAATAAATAAAGTTTCACCTCACTTGAAAGTTAAGAATCGAGAAAAACAACTCGGACATCTAGCCGGATATTCTTGGGCAATAATTCAAGATCATCATAAAAAAATCTCTGTTCTAGCTTCACTTCCTAGCCTGGGAGAGTCAGCACGAGCAGATTTACTAAATCGTTTGAAGTCTTCCTCATTCAAATCCACGAAAAATAAGTTCGGTTTGGTTACTCCTTTCAGGAGCAATATGAGTCAGAATGATTATCATGAAGCTTTTCTGAAAACCAAGAAATATATTTTTCAAGGTGATTGCTATCAAATCAATCTGGCAATACGATTCGAAGCCAACTATGAAGGCGATCCTTGGGAAGCTTATAAGAAATTGCGTATGATAAGCGCTTCACCCTTTTCGGCGTATATTCAAGAATCTCTTAACGAGGGGATACTTTGTCTCTCACCTGAGAGATTCCTCTCATTTAGCGGACGGAATATCAAGACCTCACCAATAAAAGGCACCAGACCCAGAAAACTTGATCCTATTGAAGATCAAAATGAGAAAATGGATTTACTACACTCGGAAAAAGATCGTGCAGAAAACTTGATGATCGTGGATTTACTTAGAAACGACCTGGGGAAAAACTGCATTCCTGGGAGTATAAAAGTAGAGAGCTTGCTTGAAGTAAAAACCTATTCAACTGTCCATCACTTGGTCAGCACCATATCGGGGACCCTCCAAGAAGATAAAACCATCTTCGATTTAATGCACGGCTGTTTTCCTGGCGGCTCTATCACCGGAGCTCCAAAAAAAAAGAGCAATGGAAATAATTAACGAACTTGAACCAAATCCTCGTTCTGCTTACTGCGGTAGTGTAATGTATCTTAGTGCGAATGGAAAACTGGATAGCAACATAGCAATCAGGACGTTAAAGTACAATGAAGACCGATTAGCTTGCTGGGGTGGAGGTGGAATAGTTGCTGATTCAATTTTTGAGCAGGAATATCAGGAAATATACGATAAGATCGGTCCTTTTTTGAACGAACTCAGTGATTTATACCACCACTCCGATCTGTGAGTCCGCCCCCATAATAGCACCTTTTAATTCATCATACCCATCGACAGATTTGAATTGCGGATATTGGTTCTTAATCACATCAGGGGCATTTATAAAAAAACCACAGTCGGCAGCCTGTAACATACCAATATCATTATGCGAATCCCCCGCCGCTAACACCTTAAAATTCATCTTTTGAAACCCCTGTACAGCCTTCTTCTTGGCATCTTTTTGCCGCAATTTATAGCTTTTAATAAACCCTTCTTCAGTGACTTCTAAGGTATGACAAAAGATTGTTGGGGAATCTAGTTGATCCATCAAGGGCTTAGAAAACTCATAAAACGTATCCGAGAGTATGACTAACTGGAATCGCTCGCGAAGCCATGCTAATAGCTCCTTGGCACCAGGAAATGGTGTTAGGGTAGAAATCACCGATTGAATGTCCGAAATCGTCAAAGAATTATCCCTCAGGATCTTAAGCCGTTTTGACATCAACTCATCATAATCAGAGATGTCTCTGGTAGTCATTCGAAGCTCTTCAATACCGGTACGTTCAGAAAATGCAATCCAAATCTCCGGAACTAAAACACCCTCCAAATCTAAACACACTAATTTCATATCATTGTCTTTCCATAAACAAAAAGATCACCATTTAATCTCTTATTGATTCGCAACTCCATAGGGTACGTGTCCTGTGGCAATGTGCTCGCTAGCCGAATCACAATGAATCTGCTGGTCATCAAAGAAAACGTCCGCACCATAGGCCTTCAAGAAATCTGATTTATCCATGCCGCCGAGAAAGATGGACTCATCTATGCGAATATCCCAAGCTCTCAATGTCCGAATAACACGTTCATGAGCAGGTGCGGCACGAGCAGTCACAAGAGCCGTTCGGATTGGGGCCACCGAATGATTAGAGGAATATTTTTGTATCTGATGGAGTGCTGAGAGGAACGGCTTAAATGGACCACCGCTCAATGGGGTTTTTGCAGACGCCTTTTCGCTTGCAGAAAACGCATCAAGCCCCTCATTTTTGTATACTTTCTCAGCCTCATCAGAAAATATAACTGCATCACCATCAAAGGCAAATCTTACTTGCTCACCATTTCCCTCTTTAGAAGTAGAGGATACCAACGTGGCTGCCGCAACACCATTATCAAGTGCATTCTTTACATCGCTTGCTTCGTTAGACAAGAATAAATGGCACCCAAAAGCGCTAATATACTTCCAAGGGTTATCCCCGCCGCAAAAAGCAGCTCTCGATACTGCGAGACCGTAGTGCTCTACCGAATTAAAGACCCTTAATCCAGTATCTGCGCTATTTCTCGATAATAAGACAATTTCAATGACCCTCCCATCAACTAGATTCTCATTGATATTGAGCAACTTCTTGACAAGTGGAAATGCCTCACCCGGAGATAAGGGTTCATCTTCTCTATCTATTTGGTATCTAGAATAAGCCTCTAGACCTTCCTCTTGATAGACCTGATGGCTCTCTCCAAGATCAAATAACGCCCGAGAGGAAGTTCCAATCACTAATTTTCCTGGGGAAGAAATCGACATAAATATGCCTTAATCCATGAAGAAGTAGGTATTAACGAAAATATTAACTTTAGACTTCTTCAGTATTTGCAAGATAACCAAATATGCCTCCGGTATGAATAAAGATAATATCAGTGGATCCAGAGAATCTACCTTTAGCTATTTCGGTAATCATACCGTGAAACGCCTTGCCTGTATAAACTGGGTCGAGAATTATACCCTCGAGTGATGCAAGTTCCGAGATGAGCTGATAGATAATCGAATTCGCCTTGCCATATCCCCCACCCACATATCCATCTATTATTCGAGGCTCAGGGTGTATGTGATTAAAGCTCGATGATCGAGATTTTAAATCATCAACATCACTAATAATTTTTCGAACAAAGTAATCGGCGTCGTCCGATACATTTACACCCCATACTGTTGAAGAACAATCAAAGAGCTCAGAGCCGATTAATAATCCAGCCTGAGTACCACCAGATCCAGTTGCACACACGACATGAGCTTTTTCAATATTTTCCCTTTTAAAATCTTCAGAAAGCTCTTGTGCGGCACGAATATAACCCCAGATACCAAGGCCATCACTGCCACCAGTGGGAATTACTAAAGCCCTAGACTCATTTTTTGTATAATATTCTTCCCATTCAAGAAGAATAGAATCTAAATTCTTTTTATATTCCGATTTCTCATAATAACTTATCTTGGCACCAGATAATTGATTTAATAAAAGATTACCCTTAGGGCGGTCTTCAGATTGACCAGCTAACACTAGATGAACAGCCAATCCCAACTGCGCACCAACTAAAGCAGTTGCTCTGCAATGATTGCTCTGAACTGCTCCACATGTCAAAAGCGTATCGAATTCGTTATCTAATGCATGTGCTGCGATAAATTCAAGCTTCCTAACCTTATTACCGGTAAGCAGGCATCCAGTTAAATCATCTCGCTTTATCCAGAGTCTGTGACCTTTGCCCCAACGATTTTCCGCACGATAAAGGCGATGAAGAGGCGTTGGTAACTGTCCTAGGGTAAGCCTCCTTGGAAAAACTGACTTCACTTATGATTCAATAGATTTCAGGGTTCCTTTTGGAAGGACTGCGTGAACATGAAAGCGCTGAAACTTTAAGTCCACATTTTGATAAACATTCAAAACAATATAATTATCATTTAAACCGACTACTTTTCCGAGAATACCAGAATTAGTGATCACCTCATCACCTTTACTCAAGCTCGCGACCAGCTCTGCATGCTCCTTTTGTCGCTTACGCTGAGGCCTAATAGCGATAAAATAGATAATCGCTATCGTACCAAAGATAAAAACAAGATTAAAAAGCGGGCTTACAGTTGCAGGAGGTGCAGTGTTTTGTGCGTAGGCAGTTTGTGCAAAAAGGATCATCTCGCTAGCTCCATAGTTTTCTTTTATTCATTGTCCCATATTAATCGAAATAGAATAACTTAATTAGATATTGTCAGATCGAACTCCATTATTTGTGGAGCGTGATCAGAAAATCTCTCTTTCGTATAAATCTTAGCGGTTTTTACAGAATCTATCAGGCCGGGAGTTATAACTTGATAATCTAGTCTCCACCCAACATTTTTTGACCAAGCCTGTCCACGATTTGACCACCAGGTATATTGATCTGGCTTCTTGTTAACTATACGAAAAGAGTCTCTATACCCGATTTCATCGTATAGTGTATCCAGCCAAGCCCTTTCCTCTGGTAAAAACCCCGAGTGTTTCCGGTTAGCGCGCCAATTCTTTAAATCGATTTCTTTATGACAGATATTCCAATCCGCACAAATTATAAATTCACGTCGTTTCCTGCGAAGAAACTTCAAGTGATCCATAAAAAGATCCATGAACCTATATTTTTTATGAAGTGCAGGTTCACCGCTCGAACCGGACGGCATATATAAGGATATTACACTTAGATTTTTAAAGTCTGCCTGGATATAACGCCCTTCAGAGTCAAGTGGATCCCAACCTAATCGATCTACAAATCGGATCGGTTTTATCCTGCTAAAGATTGCTGTCCCACTGTACCCTCGCCTTTCTGCATCATTGTAACGACAATAATAGCCTTCTGGCTGAAAAGCTGGATCGGTGAGCTGATCAAAATGAGCTTTGGTCTCTTGTATACAAACGATGTCAGCGTCAATATTAGACAACCAGTGAAAGAAGCCTTTCCGATGAGCTGCTCTTATACCATTAGTATTGCAAGTGATCACACGCAACATACATTAATTACTCAATATAAACTTTCTTTACCCAGAACTAATCTCGATTTGATAAGATACCGTAATCTCAATATTCTGATCATTTTAGCTGCTATTATATTACACTTGTCCCCATATAAAGTAATAACTTCAAACTCGTGACTGACGCATCCAAGATATTAAAAGAGTTATCTATTGCCCAAGCTCAATTAACGGACGCCGGCAGTCCATTTGAAATCCAGCAAATTAAAGTTAAAGATAATGTCATTCTCCATTATTACCCTAATGCTCCAGCTAATCTGAAAAAGGCACTAGATGAAGGAAGAAAATACGGGGAAGATATCTTCATTACGTACGAGAATGAGGTAATTACATTTAATGATTTTTTTGGGCAAGTTGATCGGCTCAGTTATTATTTAATTGATGAATGTAAAATTAAACGAGGTGAGCGTATCGCTATTGCGATGCGTAACTACCCAGAGTGGATGGTGGCGTTCACAGCAGCGATTTCCGTCGGAGCTATCATCGTCCCTCTAAATAGCTGGGGGAAAAAGGATGAACTCGAGTATGGTCTTACGGATTCATCTTCAAAATTTTTGTTTTGTGATCAAGAAAGATTAGATCAGCTTGAAGATTCCTTAGAACTATTATCACTAAAAGTAGTTCTAGTCCGATCAAATAAGACTTTCAAGAATTCAAAGGTTGTAGCTTACTCGGCAACCCAAAAAACGATAGGGGCTTTACGGGAAGTAAAGATAGATCCTTTTGATGATGTAATAATCATGTATACATCTGGAACCACCGGCAGACCAAAGGGTTCCGTCTCTACTAATTTCGCACTATCTCAAGCCTTATATAACTTCGAAATGCATGCGGCAATGTCCGGTATGGCAAATCAAGATCTTATTACAAAAATGATGAAAAATGGATTTCCACCGAGCACGTTGCTTGCTGTGCCGTTGTTTCATGTATCGGGTTGCCACAGCGTATTTATGCTAAACCTTCGAGGAGGGAGGAAAATAAGTATGATGTTTAAATGGGACCCCGAGATAGCACTAAAAATAATAGAGAAAGAAAGAATCACTACCTTTACTGGCGCTCCAATTATGTCGACGCATCTTTTATCACACCCGAACTGGGAAGAAACTGATACCTCCAGCCTTTTTGCGATAGGGATCGGAGGCGCCGCATGCCCGCCTGAGCTTGCAAAACTTGTAGATGACAAAATAACAAATGTGTTCGCCGGCACTGGCTATGGTTTGACTGAAACAAACGCGACCTGCGCTAACTTTACCGGTGAGGCTTTCCGTTTGCGACCCCGTAGTTCTGGCACCATATCACCAATAGTCGAAATAAAAACAATTGACGACGAAGGCAAAGTATTAAGCCAAGGAGAAGTTGGCCAAATCTGTATTAAAAGTCCAACTAATGGGCGAGCATATTGGAAGTTGGCCAAAGAAAGTGAGGAAACTTTCCAGGACTTTTGGGTTTTAACTGGTGACTTGGGTTATGTCGATCAGGAGGGACTAATCAATATTATAGGTAGAATCAAAGATGTGATTATCCGTGGCGGAGAAAATATATATCCCGCTGAAGTCGAAGCCGTTTTCTCAAACTATCCTGGAATTGAAGAGGCCTCTGTTTATGGTATACAAGACGACGATTGGGGCGAAATTGTTGCAGCCACAGTATTCGGGATTAAATTAAATGAGGAAGAATTAAGAAACCACCTTGCGTCGAAATTAGCCGCCTTTAAAGTGCCCGAATACATAACGATAAGCGACTCTCCCTTGGAGAGAAACGCGGCTGGTAAATTACTTGTCAATGCTATAAGGGAAAAATCTGCACACTACATAAATAAATTCAAAAACTAGGCAAAGTGTCATGGACATTAACTAGCTCCTAAAGAAATGAAGTCTGGGAGATTAAAAGCCCAGCTACTCTCTTCTACCCTTTTGGAGATCCTCCACCCTGATCTTGTGCGGACATATTCGTCTACGTACCAAAGTCCTAGAAAAAATACCTTAGATTGGTTCTCTGGTGTACTGGCCTCCATTGGATTAAAGCACATGATACGTCCACTGGCCGCATCACCTGTAATAGATATCTGAATATTTGCGTTAAGATGCTGATATTTTGGAAAAAGCGATTCAGTGAGGGCAGATTTCAAAAATGTAATCGTAGAGTCTAGGTCACCAGCAGCTCCACCCATCGCGGTATAATCAATAAATGCGTCCTGGGTAAAAATATCAGAACGAAGTAAATCAAAATCACGCTGGTCAATAATGTGAGAATAGTGGTGGACCAAATCCTGTATCTCAAAACGGTCTGATATTTCCTGCTGGCTCAGCATTCTAATAACCTATATTCGCGTTCAATCTAGCTTGAATACTCGTAGGGCATTATCTCGAAGGAACTTCGGCCATATTTCATTTCTAAAAGGCACCTCGGGCATTTCACTGAAGATTCTGTCCAAAGAGAGACCCATGGGAAAGTATCCAGCGTACATTATCTGATCACTCCCTCTGGTGTTAGCAAAATTTACGATATCTTTAGGATAATGTTTAGGGGCAAATGCACTAGTCATGTAGTGAAGATTTGGATATTTAAGCATTAACTTGCAGGCTAGTTCAGTCCATGGTTCACAACCATGCCGAGTAACTACTTTTAGTTCCGGAAAGAACCATAAAACTTCGTCCAATAATTCTACTTTTTGAGGTAGGAATGGCACACGAGGACCTGGAACACCCATACAAGGGCAAAAAGGAATATCCAGCTCAATCAACTTAGCGTATATCGGATACCATTTTTTATCATTGACAGGGACCGGTGGCGATATCATCGCAGGAGAGGCAGTGACGGCCTTGATATCTAAGTCACGCTTCAGGGATTCAATACGCCTAACCTCCTCCATCCCAAAATTTGGGTTTGCCTCATAACAAGCAAAAAATCGATCTGGAAATTTCTTAATAGCTTCCTCCTGAACTCCGGCATGCATACCTATACCCAGCATTGCCCTATCGATATTGTGTTTGTCCATTTGCATTAGTGTGTATGTGATGTAGTCATCCGTATCTGGGGATTCAGGAATATCTTTAAACATGTATTGAGCTGGCATTTTAAAAACGTCATGGCTCTCTTTGTCCATCAGCATGGGTTTTATCCACTCGTAGAAATGAGAGTTATCTGCTCCTGGTATCGCAAGCATTAGATCAATAATACCGATATCGTTAGGCATAGCCATATAGCGTAATCCAAATAATAAAATTCAAAGGAAATTGTCTTTAAAGATTTAACTCATCAAGCACATTTTTTATATCCTCATGGTGAGTTTTAGTTTTCACCTTTGACATGACGTGCTTCAAACGACCGTCCATTCCTATTATAAAAGTGGTTCTAAGAATACCCATGTACTCGCGGCCCATAAATTTTTTCAGTCCCCAGGCCCCGTACTTTTCTGCCACTTTATGGTCTTTGTCAGACAGCAATGAAAATTTAAGGTTTTCCTTGTCGTCAAACCGAGCAAGCCTATCCGGAGAATCTGGACTAACTGCGAGAACCACCAGTTTATTCTTACTTATCCATTGCTTACTATCTCTTATGCCTGCTGCCTGAACAGTGCATCCTGGGGTCATGGCCTTAGGATAAAAGTATAAAACGACGACTCTCTCACTACGATACTGAGATAGCTTTATTAGCTTACCCCCCTGATCTGGCAGTTTAAAATCTGGTGCCAAATTACCAATTTTGGGAAACGACATATCGGTACTCCTGTATTAAATCACCGAAAGACAAAACTTTTAGAACTTAAGACTTACGCGATTGATACCTTCTACCAACTACGCTCTATCTCACTCATTCTAACGGGAAAATGCTCATTTTTCTTATCTTGAAAAAACTCTTCAATTGTCTGCTTTACAACCGGAAAAGCTATTTCTTTCCAGGGGATTTCTGAATATTTATAAAGCTTTGTTTCGTAACTTTCGGGACCGGGTGCAAACTTACCTCCCTTGATTTGGCAAAGGAAAAAGATGTAAAGCTGATTAATATAGGGAACATCGTATAAACGATAGAGCTGAATTTCTTCAGCAATTATCCCCGCTTCTTCCAAGGTCTCCCTGGCAGCGCCATCAGCTGTAGTTTCTCCATTTTCCAAGAATCCCGCGGGCAAGGTCCACAAATTTATTCGAGGCTCAATCGCACGCTTACATAGCAGTAGTTTGTCATCATATGTAGGGACGCATCCCACGATAACTCGAGGATTTGTATAATGAATATGACCACAAACAGTACAGATTGCGCGTTGGCGGTTATCACCTCCCGGTATAGAAAAATGAGTAGGTGATCCACATTGTGAGCAAAATTTTATCATTCAGTACTTTGTCCAAAAAACATTAAGAAGAGTGGTCTAGGCTAGCGTATGATCCTCTATGAAACAACAAAGGTCTGTTAGCTTGATCATCGAAATAGATCTCACATAGCCTACCAATAATGATGGTGTGGTCTCCACAAGAAATCGTCCGATCGTTTTTGCAAGCAAACTGGACCAAGGCGTCCTTAATCAAGGGCATCTCAGGATCCTTATTGTCAATATGCTCCAGATCGAGATTGTTTTTCCCTTCCTGTGAATAGATATCTGATAGACCAACTTGGAGTTCACCAAGGACATTAATCCAGAATCGATCGCAATTGACAAAAGCATCACATATAGAAAGTTCATTCTGAATACACCACAGAACCAGTGGAGGATCTAACGAAACTGAGGAAAAAGAATTAATGGTGATTGCTAATGGCACATGATCTTTGAGAGTGGTTACCAAGCATACGCCAGTAGCAAAATTGCTGAGAGCTCTGCGAAGATCGTTTTCATCGAGGTTAGTCATGGAGCGCTAATATACCAACATAATATATAATTAGAATCGCATAAAAACACGACGAAACCCTTTTCTCTAACTGGTAGCCCATCTAGCGGCACGAGCCTCGTCGGAATGATGCGAATCTATCCACTTAACGCCTTCTTCGGTTTCCTCTTTCTTCCAAAAGGGTGCTTGAGTTTTCAGGTAGTCCATGACAAATTCACAGGAGGCAAATGCCTCACTGCGATGCGCAGCGGCCGATCCTACCCAAACGATAGGATCTTTTGGTGGCAACCATCCTACTCTATGGACCACACCAATCGACTCAATGTCCCATCTATCAGCTGCATCACTTAAGATGTGCTTAATAGACTTCTCCGTCATTCCGGGATAATGCTCGAGAAAGAGCGACTTTAAAGGAATCCCGTTAGAATCAATCGCCCTCACATAACCTGTAAATGTAACAATACCACCAGTTTTTCTTGTTTCACTAAATAAAGTGAATTGTAAAGATCCTGGATCAAATAGCTCTTCCTGCAATCTCACCATCATAGCGGTCATGGAAATTAACCACCGGTCATTGGGGGGAAAAAGGCTACTTCATCGCCATCACAAACAACTGCGTCGGTGGATACGACTACCTGATTTACGCTAATCACTATATTTGATTGATTTAATGCTTCTTCCCATATAGAACCGCGAGATTCAGAGAGGTACATTCTTATCTTCTCCACACTATCCAGATCTGCAACCTCTTCGAGTATAATAGAATCAGAACTAATAGTATCTCGTAACCTTCCGAAAAAAAAGATTTTTATCATATTTTGCTATTGACCCAGCTGCCACTTTTGCCACCATGCTTCTCTACTAAGTGGAGATGCTCAATACTGATCTCACGATCAACTCCCTTACACATGTCATAAATAGTCAGCGCTGCTATAGAAGCAGCCGTCATTGCTTCCATCTCTACGCCGGTCTTTGCTGATAATGAACAGGTAGCGGTTACTTGGACTCCTGGCAAGTGTTGATCTAAAACAAAATCTATCGAAATCTTTTCAAGCATCAACGGGTGACATAACGGGATAAGTTCCCAGCATCGCTTTGCAGCCTGTATTCCAGCTATCCTCGCAACTGACAATACATCTCCTTTTTTATGAGATCCATCCTCAATCAATATCAATGTCTCCTTCATCATAACTACAGATACAGCTGCCATAGCTCTTCGAGAGGTTTCGTTTTTGCCCCCAACATCGACCATGGTAGCTGCACCGGATTTATCTAAGTGAGTAAAATTCTTCATATTAATAAACCAAAACCTGCTCTTCCCAAAGCTTACTTTTACAGAAAGGGCTATTTATAACATGTTATTGGCGATTTATAATGCTAAGTATGTAGATAACGTGTGTGCATTATTCCTAGTACAAATTATTTTTTATGTGGGAGTTTAAGGTTATACAAACGTACAGTAGTTGTATGACAATATTCACCACTTATATGCTGGAGCAAAAATATGACCGATTTATCACTTGGCTTGCACTTGGGTTACTGGGGCGCGTTACCTCAACCTAATTTAGTAGAGCTTGCCCAGGAGGCAGAATCACTTGGCTACGATTCTGTTTGGGTTGCTGAGTCATGGGGTAACGATTGTTTTACGCCACTAGCTTGGCTTGGTGCTAATACCTCTCGTATTCGTTTGGGTACCGGTATTGCGCAGCTTTCTGCGCGAACTCCAGCTTCCTGTGCTATGGCCACATTAGCTTTAGATCATCTGTCTGAAGGAAGAATGATTTTAGGTTTGGGAGTCTCAGGACCTCAGGTAGTAGAGGGATGGTATGGACAGCCATACTCCAAACCAATAACCAGAACCCGAGAATATGTAGATATAATCCGAAAAATACTTGCGAGAGAGGAGCCGGTAACCAGTGATGGGGAGTTTTATCCTTTACCATATTCCGGCGCAGGTAGTTGGGGAATGGGAAAGTCACTCAAATCAATTGTGCATCCGCGACGAGCAGATGTCCCGATCTTTATAGGCGCGGAGGGTCCCAAAAATGTGACACAAACCGCTCGCATCGCAGATGGTTGGTTGCCTCTTTACTACTCTCCATATAGACCTGAAGTGTATTCTGATCAGCTAGTAGACGCCAAATCTGGATTTGAGATTTCAGCAACAGTATTAGCTAATATAGACGAGGACCTCAGCAGAGCACTCTACCCCGTCAAAGCAATGTTAGGCTTTTATATTGGAGGAATGGGATCCAAAGATAAGAATTTCCATCGCGATCTAATGGCTCGTATGGGTTATCCAAATGAGGCTGATCAAATACAAGAGCTGTTCTTTGCTGGAAAAAAAGATCAGGCTATAGAGGTTGTTCCTGACAAATTTGCAGATGAAATCTCTCTTTGCGGCCCAGTAGACAGGATTAAAGAAAAGCTTGTGGATTGGAAAAATTCCCCTGTCACGTCCCTACTTATTAATGGAGATGTACACCTCCTTCGACAAATGGCAGAGCTAGCACTGTAGAGGATTAGGGCATAATTTAAGCACACTAATAGCGACTGATATGTGATGACGATGGGTTGAATTTCGATAAAAAAAGTCGCCTTTAGTAAATTTATCTTTGCTAACTTTAAATTTTTCCAAGATGATCTAGTTAACGAGTGGGCATAAGAAAAGAGAGAACTTGCTCAGCTCAGGTAAACCCAGAGCTGATTATGTTTTTTGACATTCATATATGCCTCCTGACTATATGCAGTAAGCACTTTGCATCGTGGTTTCAATTTGATAACCTGCGTGACTTTAGTTTATTTGAGATATCAAAATGGGTATCGAAATTAATGGATCTGGACCGGCAGGATACGCGTCTACCCCAATAACGAATATTAACAATCAGGTTACTCAAACCAAGAAGACCGAGGCTGAGAACCCCCTCAATGCTATGCTCGACTCATATACCCCTAGCGAACCAACGGAAGATGGGCTGGGACTCTATAGTAAGAAAGGTCAATTATATGGTGGAGCAGGAGACTCGATCTCAAATACTATTATCGATGCGGAGCTACAATCTGGTGACATGCAAGTCCCAGAGTCGAAGCAAGAAATAGGTCAAATTGACCTTGATCGAATTGAAAAGTCGAAGGAAAGCGACTAAGACTTCCAGGACTCCCAACTCGATAGTCTCCTATTTTGTGCTTAGGCCTTGGGCCATTGTAATAAACTTCAATATATTCTCATCTCGTAGCTCTCCTTTTCGAACAGAAGATGCGCATAAATTAACTGCCAAAGGAGCGTACTTTGAAGACGACACGAGAAGCTCTTGGGCAGCACCTCCTCCATTTATCACGTCCTTAATAACAGCTGGAGAGAGAGCAGCTGCAGTTTCCTGAATTTCAAATTGAACGACGTTGTGTAACGCCGTTAATAATTTTGGCCCAATAAACTGATCCGGAGCACGCCCTTCATGGATTTTGAGAAATCTACTAGCAACACTTATATAGAAAGGTAATGAGACACTACTTTTTTGTGCGTATAAATAGGCATTATGTACCTTTGAGCGGACCCTATATGTGCCGGTCTTTTTTTGATCTATCCAATGCTCTCGACCAACGACAAATTCACTCTCTATCGGGAAGAATTGATCTATTTCCATTATTAATGTGTCGGCATCTAACCAAATGACGGCATCGAAACCCTCACTCAATCCACGCTCCATTTCAATCAATCTGGCAAGATCACTTAATATGACGGGTCGATCCTTATAGCGGCTCCGTAGAGATGAGTCTACTAATAGGAAAATTTCGTCACCAACAAATCTATAATCAAAGGATCTAATTTTAGCCCACTCCCGGACAGAGGATAAACATTGATCGAGCCAAGGATGAGGTAAGGGTTCTATATGCGATTGCACTACTAGCGTACTCAATTTTATCCTTTACAACTATTTAATAAGCTTGTGACAAGACGAATAGTTGGTGACCAGTCCTTCACCACAACCTATTAAACCACATATTCTCACCCAGACAGGCGCAGATATGATGCTACACTGCGTTCCTGAAATATTTACTTACCGAAAACTAATTATGTCTATAAATTACAGAGCAGCTGTTTTTTTTATAATTCTCATTTTGACCATGCAAATGTCAAAATCTACGTTAGCTCAATCAGTAACCATAGGAGGAACACCGTCTGATACTCCTGAGCTAGAATTCATGTCGATGTTCACAGGAGATCTTTTTGCAAATTTCCGACATATGGAGCGATTTGCACCGGTATCGACAATGACACCCGGTCCGATTCCATGGCAAATTAATTCCGAAATCACTGAGATTAAGTTCAAAGGAAAGTTTTTGGGACAGGAGATTTCTCTTGAAGAATTTATTGAGACTTCCGATACCTCATCTTTTTTGATACTAAAAAACGGCAATATAGTCTTCGAAGAATATCGCCATGGCGACTCAAAAGATACTGTTCACGTATCTTTCTCTATTGCAAAATCGTTTGTCTCTACGCTGGTTGGTATTGCACTCGAAGAAAAGCTGATCGATGATCTATCAGATCCAATTAAGAAATATCTTCCAGAACTTACGAGCGATACATTTGATGATGTGACTATAAAACATGTGCTTCAGATGTCTTCAGGGGTTCGTTTCGATGAGACATATACTGATCCCAATTCTGATATCAATAAAATGGGCGTGCTAGTAATGCAGATGTCATATCTTGAGTATATAAATACGCTTAAACGAAAAAATCAGCCTGGTACTTATAATCATTATGCGAGTATAAACACACAACTACTGGGAATCTTGTTAGCTCGAGTTACAGGCCTGTCATTAACTGATTATATGGTTAAGAAACTTTGGCATCCCCTTGGGATGGAACATCCCGGCTACTGGGTACTGGACGAGCAAGGACATGAGCTCGCAATGGGCGGAATGTCGGCCTCTGCACGAGACTATGCAAAACTTGGTTTATTATTCCTTAACAAAGGAAAAAGAGAGGAAACACAGATTGTTAGCCCTGAATGGGTTAAAAAAGCTACTACTCCGACCGAGACACACCTCTTGCCAGGAGATAATATAAAATCATCCAATACAGCCGGATACCAATTTCAATGGTGGACACCTCGTAAGTGGGATGGTGATTTTTTAGCCAGGGGTATCTGGGGGCAGACTATTTATATCAATCCAAAGAACCAGGTGGTTATCGTGAAACTAGCAGCCGACCAGAAAAATTTTGATCCTACGATTAAACTTGCTTATATTGACTATCTTCAAGAACTGGGACAATCACTCGTTAATTGACAGTGCGTTCCAAAGATGGAGATAGCAAAATTAATTTCATTCTGCCAGAATTACCATTAAAGATTCATACTGGTTTGATTGGTGCTAAAAAAGGAAGATAGAGTCTATTGAGTGTCTGTAGATATTCCCGGAGTAAAACTTAACTATTACAGGAAGGGCGAGCGTATGGACGAGAAAGAGGCCAAAGACCTAAAAGAGAAGCTTATAAAGGGGATTGAGGCAGGTGAGGAAGGTCTTCAGCGAGTTATTAAAGAGACTGAAGCTCTTGCCGCAGAAATTCAAAATGCAGAGATGTATAAGAGAATGCTCAAGTATACTGCCTGTCAACTCCACGGACTCAAAGATCTCTCCGATTCCAGTAAAGATAAAATCAACAGTATCTGTAAAGATATTGAATCACTTGAATCTGGTCATATTCCAAACCAATTGACTGACGCCGAATGGAATCGATCACCTGAAGAATAGAGATTACAGCAAGAACATGAAACCTAGTGGCATATTATGAAAGTAGAGATTTATGGTAAGCCGTGGTGCCCCTATTGCGATGCGGCAAAAGCTCTAGCAGAAATGAGGGGATGCGATTTCAGTTATAAAACTTTGGCGGAGGATTTTTCTAGAGATACTTTTTTAGAAATCTTTCCGGAAGCTGAAACATTTCCCCAAATAATTGTAGATGGTAACAAGATAGGTGGTTATACCGAATTTAAAATGATGATGGATTCAATCGGTCGGTAGATGAAGTTAGCTAAGACAGAGCTGACGAGAGGACCTAGTATTTTCCAGACCATTCAATAGGAATTGACAGTGATCTCTCTTCTAAGGATAGTATCTCGATTCCATATTCCTCTCTGAGATCTGAAATTCTTAAGTTCATGAATTCCTTGGGAAAGTTGAAAGGCCATTTTTGTGCATATCTCGCGATCGACGAAATACCTCCCATTTGCCAGGAATAAGATTAAGATACAATCTCAAGAAACCTACTAGGCCTATTTCTCTATAAATAGCGCTGTATAACGCTTTGATCTCGGGCAGCTTGCCATATCCTAAAATATACAGAATCTTCCAACTACACCCAGTAAGAACCCAGGTATCCAAAAGGGATTCCAGCTCTAATGATGTATCCAAACCAAAAATGACATGTGTCGCGTCGTGTTCTACGATTAATGAGGAAACCTATTGATCCTCCATCACCTTTCTTCCAATCGAGATTAGATAATTTGTATATTCCTCTATGCCTTGACCCAGCGTTAAAGTACAGTCCTGTTCCTGGTAACGAAGATATTGCACAAACCCTACCCCAGATAATTACCTAAAGAGCTGTCTTAAAAACGAAAAGATTACTCTCGATAACGCATCTTTCCAAGAAAATCCAATTTCCCAAGTGGAACACCTTGCATTCTCAAAATATCGTATGTAGTCGTGGCATGAAAGTAAAAGTTTGGCAGAGAAAAGCTCAATAAGAAGTCTATGGAGGAAAACTTCAGGGTAAAACTCTTAGTCGTAAATATTATCTCTCCCTCACATAAGGATGTGAACTCATCAACTGAAACAGCTTCAATAGATTTTATCCCTTCCTTTAAAAGTGTTTGCAAACCATCGTAGTCAAAAATGATTTCCTGACTCGGCGGAGAAAAAGCACCGCTCCTTAATCCGCTGACTGCACCCACACACTGATGCATCATACACACAATCTGGAAATGAAAAGGTGCCATGTCTTCATAGAGACGAGTCGTGACTATAGACTCTAGTGGACGGGCCTCTGCTTTGAAATGATCTCGACCCTTATCTAGGCAATGATCTATTGCCGGAAGGATTTGTAGATATGATTTTATAACGGCGTCAAAAACAGTATCATTCATGGTGTTTGTTTTCCTGTTTAGAGAAGATATACGCAATGATGTGCGAATGGCACACCTATAAGTTCTTTATTGGTTTAGAAAGTTTACTTGAGAAACTCAGATAATCCATAAAAACTTAACGACAATAAAGTACCGAGCGGTAGTCCTAATCTAGAATCTAAAAATTACTATCATAAACGCTAAATATCGGGGTCTTTGTCAATAGATTTGGGTTGCCGAAAGAATCGATGTATCCAGCTCCTTAACATGCCTAGTAAGAACGTGAAACAAAAAATAGTAATTAATAGCGTGAGCAACACTAAGGGAATCATCACAGCAAACATGACCCAATTAACTTCACCTTGAGTACACATTACTTCTACCTTACACAGCAAAGTCATATTGACTCCTATTTACCGTCGCGGTCCACACCAAGTGGATCGGCAACGAGCCTTCTCAATATTAACACCGTCAATTTTTGCATTACTCAGATCTGCTTTAAAGAAATTTGCTCCCTCCACATCAGCATTACGAAGATCCGCGCTCCCTAGGTCCGCCTGATAGAAATTAGCATCTCGAAGATTAGCCCGTCGCAAATTCGCACCTAAAAGCACAGAGTCAGTAAAATCAGCACCGTTAAGATTAGCTTTGCTGAAATTAACACCGCTTAAATTAGCTCTAGAAAAATCTACTCCTCTTAGATCGGCCCCACCTAAATCCGCAACTAGAAGATTCGATTGACTAAGATCCGAATCTCTCAAATCACAAGAATTACATGCATTATTTTTCTTAAGATTCTCTAAATCTATCTTATCAAATGCACTGACATTCCAACACGTAAAAGGAGCTAGGAGAAGAACAACGACAACTAAAAAGAATGCATAGTGATTACGATCTAAAAAGATTAAACAGTCCCTCTTAGCCACCCCATTACTCCATCACCGTTAAGCTAAAGATTGTTAATTCAGTCAAAGATAGTCTATCCCAGGATACTGATTCTACTCAATAATTAGAGGTTCTTTTCGTCTTTCGGCCTTTGACTTGTCTAAGAGACTTGGTTCAGTGACGACTGAGTGTTTTTGCAGCTGTCAAACGATTTAAATCATGATTTCGTCCAGCAACTACTGGTTGTCATCAATTTTTCCTTTAAGTTCCCCAGCTCGAATTTTTTCGATTACATCCTCCAATGCGACAGCATTCTCATCAGCGTAATCTTGAGCTAAACGTAATTCCTGTGTTTCCATCCGATATACCCTAAATAATCAAAACAAACCCCTCACTATCAAAAGTAACCAGATTCACCCGCTAACCCTCCAACTACAGATCGTCGACAAACTGTTACCTTTGCAGTTCTCTTTTCAGATTAAGGGTGCCACTACGAGAGCTGTTGATAGCGTGCCTTGGTGGAGCTAGGCGGGATCGAACCGCCGACCTCAACACTGCCAGTGTTGCGCTCTCCCAGCTGAGCTATAGCCCCATTTTACTTAGCAATACCCAAATTAGCAGGCAAAACACGAAGCCAGTCTGGGTAAAAGAAACTGTTAGTGTAAAGTACAGTCATTCTTCAAACAATTCATTTCTCAAACAGTATTGTGATAGGGTTAACACAAATACTCGGAGACTAAAACTATGATCGGAAAAGGAATCCTTGGTTTCTCATCGTTGCTGTTCATTGGTTATGGGTTGGCCTGCTTCTACGATCCATCGATAGCAGCATCCAATGCAGGCCTTGTGATGGAAGGCGCAAGTGCCTTTGCTGAAATCGGAGCGATGTATGGAGGACTTCAAATGGGATTTGGCCTCTTCTGCTTGATAGCGGTTATCAATGCGAATTACTACCGGGCAGGACTTTTAGCCCTGTTCATTGTAATCGGTTTTGTAGGGGTAACTAGACTAATCTCTCAAATTGTCGGTAGTGATGAATGGACGAGTTACACAGTCGGCGCCCTCATTTATGAACTGGCTACCATGGTCATCTCTGGGATAGTTTTTGTTAGAGAAAAAGGCCATTTCAGCGATTAAGCAAATTGATTACATAACGTTTAGACCCTTCTGAACACTTTAAGGACGGAACAAATGAAGGCAAATAAGTTCTACATTGACGGTACATGGACAGCTCCATCAAGCAACAAAACTATGCCTGTCATTAATCCCGCAAATCTGGAGACTCATGCGCTTATGGCATGTGCAACAGAGACCGACGTTAACGATGCTGCAGCAGCTGCGCATGGAGCATTCCCAGGGTGGGCCAACACATCGGGAATGGAACGATCAGATTTTATGCTTGAAATTGCCGATAAAATGGAATCCAGAAAAGAGGATTTTGTCGAAGCTCACGTTCAGACTATGGGCATTCCTAGGCACTTAGCATATGAGGTTCAGATTGAGGGTCCTATTGAGGCTGTAAGATACTATGCAGACCTTGCCAGGAATATCGATTCGGAACAAGACGAAGACGGTTTTTTATTAGCGCGAGAACCGATAGGCGTTTGTGCACTGATCAATCCTTGGAACTATCCCCTACTCCAAATGGTTGGGAAAGTAGCACCTGCACTAGCAGCCGGATGTACCATGATAGTCAAACCCGCTGAGCAGACGCCGATACAAGATATAATCATGGCAGAGATTGTTGACTCCGTTGGATTACCAGGGGGCGTGTTTAACCTACTAACCGGAGTTGGTTCTGAAATTGGCCCCAAAATGTCATCGCATCCTTTAGTTCATATGGTTTCATTTACCGGATCTACCTCATCCGGAGTCTCTGTAGCTATGAATGCTGCGCCAACCATAAAACGTGTCTGCCAAGAGATGGGAGGAAAATCAGCCTTCATCATTGGCGAGGGCGCTGACCTCCATGCCGCGATAAAATACGGTGTCGATAACGTTATGTTAAATACTGGGCAAACATGCGATGCCTTAACGAGAATGTTAGTCCCTCGGTCCCAATATCAGGAGGCAATCGATATTGCTACCAGATGTGCTAATGAACATGTGGTGGGTGATCCCAATTCCAAAGAAACTACGGTAGGACCACTCGCCTCAATGATCCAACGTGAACGAGTAGTTGATTATATTCAAAAAGGGATCGACTCTGGTGCCAAATTGCTTATTGGAGGCAATGAGTTTCCGAGAGGTCTGTCTACTGGCGCGTATATTTCACCAACAGTCTTTGCCGATGTAGATCGAGAAATGGTGATCGCTAAGGAAGAAATCTTTGGTCCGGTTTTGTGCATGATTGCATATGACTCAATCGACGAAGCCATCGAGATAGCCAATGAACTCGAGTACGGGCTCTCTTCAGCAGTCTGGGCTGAAAATACTGAAGAAGCAATAAAAATTGCTCATCGACTTAGAGCTGGTCAATGTTTTATCCAAGGTAGCTATTTTCGACTTAACGCACCCTTTGGAGGCTATAAAGGCTCGGGTAATGGCCGAGAATGGGGTGAAGCTGGGCTTAGTGAGTATCAAGAACTAAAGGCGATAGTGCTACCTGACTAAAGGACAAGTCCGATTATTTTTTTTCGAGATTGGAGTACTCCTTCTCCAAGCGCTTAGTTTCTTTCTTGGATACACCACCTAAAACCTGTAAGGCGTGCCTTATCCGAGCTTTAGTCATTTCAGCGCCAAGCAGCTCCATGGCATCCACGACGGAAAATGAAGCACTGCTCCCTGCTATGGCAATAAAAAATGGCGCCAGAAAATCCTTTATCTTTATTTCAAGGGCGTCAGCTAAAGTCTTAAGAGATTCCCATATTGCATCTCGAGACCATTCATCTAGGGTTTCAAGACACCATAGGGCAAATTGTAAATACCTAATGGAATCGGTCAAATCTGTCTTGAGCTCTGAAAAATCGTCACTCGATATGGAGAGCTCCCCTGATACTAGAAACGAGGACAAATTGACAAAGTCTGTTAATGTCTCCATCCTCTTTTGAACATGCGGCAACACCTTCATCAAATTAGGCTGATTGAATGCCCATTCAACTAATCTATCGGCTAACTCAGGCTCACTTAAATTCTCACGGATCCACATACCGTTCAACCAACTTAACTTCTCGAGATCAAAAATAGGTCCGCCAAGTGATATTCGGTTGATTTCAAACTCATCTATCATTTCTTGTAGCGTAAACTTTTCGCGCTCATCAGGCATAGACCAACCCATCCTAGCCAAATAATTAACTAGTGCTTCAGGAAGGTAACCCATTCGTTCATAGTAAAGAATGCTGGTTGGATTCTTTCGCTTACTTAACTTTGATTTGTCGGGATTGCGAAGCAGTGGCAAATGGCACAATGTCGGCATATCCCAACCAAAATACTGATAGAGCAATTGATGTTTCGGCGCTGAATTTATCCATTCTTCACCTCTGATAACGTGAGTAATTTCCATTAAGTGGTCATCTACAACATTGGCAAGATGGTAGGTCGGAGCACCATCAGATTTTATCAAAATCTGCGCATCCACCATGCCCCAGTCAAGCTCTATTTCTCCTCTGAGCATGTCATGAATAAAGCACCTGTCCCCATCTTCAGGTACCAGCATCCTTATAACGCTATCGGCTCCAGCTTCTTTTCGGCGTTGAATCTCATCATCCGGAAGCATAAGATCCGATTGTTTTAGAGCAGAAGTCTTGCCGTCTGCTCGTCGCCGCTCTCGAATCTCATTAAGCTCATCCGAAGTTCGGTAACAAACAAATGCGTTTCCTGAAGCGACCAATTGCTCTGCATGCTCGCGATAAATAGCTAAGCGTTCACTCTGACGATAGGGACCAAAGGCACCTCCTATATCAGGCCCCTCATCCCAATCTAATCCAAGCCATCTTAGAGAATCAAGAATTGCTGATTCAGACGTTTGTGCACTTCTCGCACGATCAGTATCTTCTATTCGAAGCATGAATTCCCCACCATGGGCTCTGGCAAAACACATGTTAAATAACGCCACATACGCGGTTCCCACATGGGGGTCTCCCGTGGGTGATGGTGCGACTCTTGTCCGAACTTTCATAAGGCGGCTCTTTATCGTTAGAAAACAAATTATACTGAGCCTAGCGGCAAGTGTGGATTTTATTTTTCCGACTTTTATGACAAGTGTTTGCCCAGTGGTAATCAGCCAAGTACACTGCTCCGATTAACTAGTGACAATGCTCTTAAATCTATGCGAGTAAAAAATAGTTTCGTTCGTCTGCCCCACCGCTTCGACGTTGATCAGTTGGTCACAGAGCTTAAATCCTTTGGGGAACAATGTTGGATGGAGCATCCTTCCAAAATGGCGGGTAATTCAGCCCTTCCGCTAATATCGTATAGTGGAGAACGGAACCATAAATTCGAAGGTCAGATGCTCCCTACTGAATATCTTGCTAAAGTCTCCTATATTAGACAGGTAATGGCATCCTTTGGTGAAGTGCTATCTAGATCCAGACTAATGCGTCTAGCCCCTGGTGCTGAAGTATCTGAGCATGTCGATTTCAATTATCACTGGCTTAGTAGAGTTCGCATACATGTGCCAATAAAAACTAATACCGAGGTCACTTTTCATTGTGGAGAGAACCATGTGCATATGGCACCCGGTGAAGCTTGGCTATTTGATTCTTGGAGAAGACACCGCGTCATTAACGCTGGTAAAGAAGACAGGATCCATCTTGTCATCGACCTTGCGGGGTCCTCACGCTTCTGGAATCTCGTCAGGAAAATAGAGCAGATCAATACATCAGAAGGTGACTTTACTCAAACAACAGATAAAATAGAAGTGCCGTATACTGAAGGCAATGAATGTGAACTTCGAACGGAGAGGTTTAATGTAGCGCCTGTGATGGCCCCTGGAGAGCTGGAGGCGTTAATCACAGATTTAATTGCCAATTTTTCATCTCAACCGTTAAACGATCAGCATCTGGTAGAAGAGTACAAAACCGTCCTCTATAATCTAGCCAATGACTGGCGAGAAACCTGGCATCTCTATGGATACGAACACGAGGGATGGCCAATATACAAGGATCTTTTGAATAGAGCGGCCAGCAGTCTAAGGAAGAATCCTCGTGCGTTAATCACTTCAGGAAACGAAATTGGAATTAACCCAATTATTATGCAACGTATTTTAAACGCGGCGTTGAATATTGACCAAGTCTCAGAATTTACTAAAAAGCATAATTAAACTTCTCGATGTCATTGCTATATAGAGTCAGCACGAGACCCTTAAGCTCTTCATCGTAGTACTCAGAGTAGACCTTATGCTCTGAGGAATTTAAGACGTTCAGAGGACTTGAAGGTAAGGACAGCTTGCCAAGCACGGCATCGAGGCTCTCCTGAAGGTTTTCGTATCGACAAACAGAATCGATCCCTATTTCTCTTTCTTCGTTGCATAGCTGCTCGAACTGCTCCCTAACCAAGACTCTTTCCCGGAACCGAGGTCTATTTAAAGCCTCCTTCATCCATAGCAATGGCGATCTTGCAAAAGCGGGGTTGCCTCTGTTTAGAAATGCACACACCGATACAAAACGATCAAAGGGGTTTCGGATGAATGCAAACTTATGATATTCGTTCCATATTTCCTGAGACAAATATGGCCTTATCTCCCGAACCGTGACATGACCGTGTCCTATCTGCGCGATCTCTGGGATAGGTAGTGTTTGATTACCGGTCAGCATCTGTTGCTCCCAATCATCTGCTGAAAGATGCATCCTCAGGACTTCTCTAACCGCGTGTGTTCCCGTTTTGGGCACGGCAAAAAATATAAATTTGTGAGCGTGCGAAATGATCATCCTGAGTTAATCGGATAACGCTCCATAATTTCAGTACCAAGGGAATCGATTAAAGGCTGCAGATATTCTTTGTAATTAGTCCACTGCTCCAATCCCGACTTGTAAATTGGTTGACGGACTTGTTCAGCACTTGGCGTTCGAACACTCCTTTTGGTTTGATGGAAATTCAGACAAGCATCCTCAAAGGGTAAACCACAAAAATTTAAGATTCTATTAACCTCTGACTCCAAATTCTCTACTACCTCCTCATACTGCACGCGAAGCACAAACCCTGGCAAAACATGGTCCCAATGATCCATCAGCTTGACATACTGTCTATAGTAATTGCCCATGCTTTTAAGGCCATAGGAAAATTCCTGCCCCTCTCCAAAAAGCTGCTTGTAACCGCTAAAACAGCATGCCATCGGATGACGTCTCGCATCAATGATCTTAGCGTTTGGGAGAACTAATTTAATTAGTCCTATGTGAAAGAAATTATTTGGCATCTTATCAATGAAAAATGGTGCGTCTCCGCGGTAGATACGAGTATCATCAATAAATTGCGTGCCGAACTTTTTGAAGTAACTATCCTCAAGCTCTTCTAGCACCTTTGGATACCGAGGAACTCCCGCTGTCGTCCTGTCTCGACCACGGAGTCGCTTCGCCAGGTCAATAATATTGTGAAGCTCCATTGTCCCGTCTACAAGCGAGTGAGAGGCTAATATTTGCTCAAGTAATGTGGATCCAGCTCTAGGCAAACCCAGTACAAAAATGGGGTCAGTAGCGTTATTACCCAGGCCTTCTCTATCTTCGAAAAAGTTTGTGGAGCAGATCTGGATTTGAGAATCTATTCTCCGTTGGAGTTGCTCAGGATCATAATGAGTAGTTTCAGCTTTTAGCGAGTTACCCCTTTCATAGTAGAAAAAAGATCTCTCAAAATCTTTCCTATCTTCAAAGGCTTTTCCGATTGCAAAGGCTAACTGAATCTTATCTATAGGGTCATCCGTAAGTCCCTCTTCGGCGACCAGCATCTCTGATAGCTGCTTATCATCGAACTTGTAGGATTTTGTATTTGCTAAACTCCAGTAAGCGTCGCCATAGTTCGGTTTCAACTGGGCAGCTTTTTTAAAGCTCAATACGGCCTCATCATTTTGCCCTACTGCGCTGTATATGTTTCCCAAACCAACCCGAAGAAAGTGATCCGAAGGTTCTCGCTCGATCATCTCAAGGTAATGTCTGATCGCTTCATCATTATGACCTGCTCCGAAACATGCAGAAGCATAGGCCCTTTGAATTCGCTCCTTTGATTCTGGAAAATCTCTAAGAAGCTTTTTAGCGTGATCAAATGCCTTATGAAAGCGCTGTCTTTTATGTAAGACCTGTGTGAACTGAACACGAGCATCGATATGGTTGGGCGCGAGTTCAGTAACCGTCTCCAAAAGAAACTCAGCATCGTCGAGAATATTATTTCTTGTCGCTATTTCCGCTAACAACCGCATACCCTCAATATGCGTCTTATTTTCCCGAAGAAAGTATCTGCAAAGCCTTTCAGCATCCACAAGACGATTCGCAGATAGATAGCTGATTACGGTGACTAGCTCTTTTGGAAGATCCAGCAACAATTTTACCTGCTGCCTCGCTTCATCTTCTCTCTGACTACCCCATTTTTTATAAAGAGGAATTAATAATTTCCAACTCTCGATCAACGATGGATCCACAGCAACCGCTTTTTCGAGTGCAACGCCCGCCGTCTGTGGTTCCGATACCATAAGAAGATTAATACCCTTCTCTTGGTAGGCCCTTGCAAAATCTGGATGAGCAGATATCAATTTATCTAATGTCGCAATCGCGGCAGATGGATTCTTCCTCATCCTATGCACTATAGCTAAAGTGTAGCTTGCGTTTGGATCATTCGGATAAGATTTCAGCACTTCACTCACAGCGTGTTCAGCACCGTCGAGATCACCTTTCGCCAACGCCTGTTGCGCTATTCTTAGTTGTTTTTGTGCAATATTTTCGGAGGTATCAGTCATAAGTAATGCCAATGAAAAAAGGGGCGAACCTTGGTTCGCCCCTTGGAGTCTAGCAATCAGTACTTCAGAATTTAGAAGTTATAGGAGACTCGCATCCCAATGGTACGAGGACGCATGACCGTCTGTTCAGGCGTAAACTTACCCGCGATTTGCATAATCTGGCCTTCTTCGCTGGTAATATTGTTCACATAAACTTCTGCCAACCAATTGTCCCGCGAATAACCCATACTAGCATTGAACGTCGTCGCTGAAGGGTTTCTATACCGAGCATTCGCCGGCAACTCGCCGTCAGAGATTGCTACCGAACCGTATGTACCGCCCTCCATACTCATACTCACACCAGACGGAGTGCCGTAAACAAGCTGTTGAGTGTCCTCAAACAATTCTGCCGTTCCCATGACACCTGTTACACTGCCGCCGCGATGGGTCATCGAAGCCGAAATATAACCATCACCACCAGCCATTTCAAAGTCATAACGCATTCTGAGAGCTGCAGAGAAGTCTGATGAAAATGGCAATTCGGAACCAACCGGAACCGCGACTCCAGCTAACTGTGGATTAACTCGAGTTATCTCGGTATCCAAGAAACTCATCGCACCACTAATTGTAAGCTGCGAGCTAGGCATCCACATAAAGTCAAGGTCAACACCCTCTGTATCCGCATCACCCACGTTCTCCATAAAGAACAAGAACGCTACGTTGGATGGATCAAAACGAGATACCTGGAGATCCTCAGTCTCCGTTTGATAATAAGTCATATTGAAGCGCAACGTATTATCTAGAAGCTCGCTCTTAATGCCTATTTCCATATTCTCTAACGTATCGGTCTTGGCATAAGCCGGAACTACATAACCTTCGAAGACACCAGCCTGCTTAGCAGCTAGCTGCCCCATATTACGGTTCATGGTAGCGGGTCGATATCCTTCAGAGTATGCGGCGTAGAGCATGATGTCGTCGTTAACGTTCCAGCTAAGAGCAAACTTGACGATAGTATCTTCTTCCTCTACTGCACCATCACCATTGAGATCGCTAACATCCAATCTCCCATCTTTAAGCGCCTGTAAGGTGGCCGCATTACTTCCGCCGCCACGAAACATGTCCCTGTCGCCTGCATAGTTAGTCGCGTTCAGTATGATCGAGTCATCTCCTGATGTTTTCCACCCGGAAAGAGCTTGACCACGAGCGGTCACGTCATTACTAAATACATGGCTATTACAAGGGTTTCTGGCCGCATTGTTGTTATAACGACACCCAAAGGAGAAGTTAGACGCGCCTTGCAGCTGGCTCTCCAACTCATATCGACGGGCACTCAACGATGCAGTCAAGTTGTCAGAAATATCAAACGCGATTTCTCCGAAAAATGCAGTTTCTTCCTCAGTCCGCGTGAAGTCGTTAAAAAATGTAGTAAGAGGACTTCGCGGAGCTGTGCCTGCCACCGTACCCTCTGTAGGAATAGTAATATTCCCTAAAACGTAGGGCTGTCCACTCGCACCGTAGTATAGTGATGCGAACTCACTAAAAGCATCTGCGGTAGAGAAGTATTGGAACTCTCCAAGGTGCGTCGTATCAACGTCAGCAATATAAACGCCGGCCAAGACACGAAGTCTATTGTCTGGATCGCTACTTATACGGAATTCATGTGTCTTACGCTCATTCGTAGTCCGCTCCGCATACTGCTTAGTGGGATCAAAGCAAGTATTCTTTTCGTTTGACTTATCTCCAGAGTAACCACCGTTAGCATAAATATTTCCACTACATAAGTAGTAGGTGATATACCCACCCCCATTATTGTAATGGGTGTAGTCAATGAGTGAATCCACGTCTCGATCTAGATATCCGCCCGTATAGATTACATCGAGATTGGCTATACGCCCTTCTATCGTCCATGTAGTGAGCTCAAAATCGTCGTTATTACTCTCAGGTGTAAATTTAGAGGATTTGTCATCACCCATACTTGGGTCAACTAGGAAGGTCCCATCTACATCTAGCTCTTGGGACATGTGCTGAACTAGCACACTCCAGTCATCATTAACCTCGAGCTTGAGTCCCGCACGATAACCAGTATAAGTCGCTTCATTCCAGTCATCCTTCTCAAGGGCAGCATTATCTGCAGACTGTATCGTAGTCAATGGGAACGTTCCGAAGTATGGGCCATAACCTATTGAATTTCTGTCAATTACTGCACCATTTGGTGTGTATGTAGATCTGACGTTGTCAATCCAGCCTCCTTGGTTATCGCTAAAAGCTGCGATACGGAGCGCTAAGCGGTCCGAGAGCGGAAGGTTTACCATTGCTTCCACATTATTACTATCGTCGCCACCGCTTGTGGTGCTGAAGCCCAAATCTATGCTTGCTTCGAATTCACCTAGTTGTGGCTTATTGGTAATCAATCTTATGTTTCCGGACTGGGAACTCGCACCAAACAGGGTCCCTTGAGGTCCTGCAAGTACTTCAATTCTCTCAAGATCTGCCGCGTATACATCTAGATTCCGCGACCCAAAAGAAACTGGTGTATCATCGAGATACAACGCTACCCCTGGAGCTGACCCCTGAGCAGGTGCAACGGTCACAGACGTCTGCGCCGACGCAGATCCTCGGATATATATTTCCTTTTGACCAGGGCCGTTACCAGCATTTACAACGTTTGGTAAATACTCAATGTACTCATCAAACGTCTGTATATTCTGCTCTTTTAACGCGTCCCCGGTTAAGGCTCTCACAGATACAGGGACGTCCTGCATGCTCTCAGCACGCTTAGTCGCTGTTACAATGACCTCTTCTAGCTGCGCCGAGGACACTCCCGAGTAACCGGCGGCTACTCCCGCTGTAATCGCGGTAGCTACCGCGTTACTTATAGTTTTTTTCTTAAACATTTAACACCCTCTTATGTCGTAATTACATTAGGTTAGGCTAATAAGCTTATGAATTTATTACTTTATATTAATATAGTTTTATTATAACCCTCTGATTTATCTTATTATTTTATTCTTTTAAGAAGGTCTCTCGAGACATATAAACACATTGAACAATTTTATTCAAAGTCTCTGGCTGATTGTATGAACGTGAATTTTTACATCAAAGCAATTGGTTAGCTTCAGCTGATTATTTTTGGCAGACGAAGTTTTACCGATTTTGAGCATCTTCGAGTATCTCATTCTTCCACTCTGACAGGTTTCCACCGATAGCCCAAAAACCAGCAATCCATAAAAATTGGTCCCAACCCCATATCCAGTGACCTAGATAAACCCAAAAAGCGCCGTGGGCTAAGAGAAGTATATACATCAAACGAACCGACAACAGCACGGTCGTAAGCCGCTGATCGATGATATTTCTATTTTGAAGTCTGACTGCTAAATCAATTAGACCAGCTACCAGAATCCAGACTATCGAATCCTGAAGATCAATCCATGTCAGTTTCTGACGGATCTCGTATCCAGTCTGATCAGTGACAACCGTAGGATCTAGAAAATAATATCTGGTCGAATCAGAAAAGCGCTGACAGTTTTTCTCGGTAATCAGCTCAGCTGCATAATTGCTAGAGAACGAAATATCGCCGCCTGCGACAGTGCATAAATCCAGCAAATCATACGCCTGCGTTACCGCCACAAAATCATTCCACCCGGTTATCCGCGCAAATAAGGTGTGGAAAAGAAGGATATAACAAATCAGACGCACTAACAGCAGACTCCAACGTATTCGCCTCATTCGATAAGCATCATCTGATAGCAGGTAGGTCTCCAGCTCGAAGACAAAAAGTAGACCGAACCAGCCTAATTCGTCAATCGTCGTCGCAAATTCTTGCGCCCACTGCAGAAATGTACCTCCCCTGCGAAGCGCATGTGATGCGATTTCAATCTCCTGGAAGAAATAAAATGCAAAATTAACCAATAACAGACTATAAACAGTCCATTTTATCCATTGCCTGCGTGATGTACCTAGTACCTCTTCTAGTTCCAGCTGACTCACTTATGCTCCATAGCTGCCCTATACCATTCATGATACTTTCCAAGATCATCCTCTTGAGGAGCTACTAAGAAACCGACTTTATGTGGCCTCGCGGTCATGCCCCTCTGGTTAATCTCGCAGGCTAATGCGTCCTGGCCTAATACAAGCTCACCAAATTCAATCGCACGATCAGGAGATGAGTCTGGACACTCTAAAAATTCCTCCGAGAACAACCACTCTGACGCTATGTGGGTGGTTTGGGCATCCATAGGCATAAATGAAACCTGTCGAACATAATCAGGATGACCCACAATCCACTGGTTTGGAGGAAGGGACAGGTAAACATGCCCAGCCTTTACCTCGTCAGGCGTCAAGCTAGGAAAAATCGGTCCAATGGCCTTACCATCCATAGTCCAGGATTCAACGCCTTCGGCTACAGTATCTTTAGTGCCGCTCACACCATCAAGAACATCGGTCGCAAGCGTTTCCTTATATAGTGGTACGAGTTCACAAAGCTCAGGATGAAGACCTGGACAGTGATAACACTCTAGATAATTCTCCCACACAATTTTCCAATTGCACTTAAGGGCATAGTCATGGCGATGCCCGACCACCAGCTGATCTAATGGCCAATTGTCTAGTAAGCTAAAATAGGGATCAGCTTCTTGTCCAAGTTCAGGCGGTGGTGTGTTCGATAGATTTATATACATATTACCGCTCCAAACCTGGGAGTGGACCGGGTATAGGCCCAACTCTTGACCATTTATTTGTGCATCTACGAATGGAATGTTTAACAAAGCACCATCGAGCGAGTAAGCCCATCGATGATAAGGGCATACTATTCGTCCTCCGCTGAATTTACCCTCAAGTTCGGAGCATAATTCGGATCCTCGATGCCTGCAGGTGTTATGGTAGGCTTTCAATTCTCCTCTCTCGTTCTGAGTTAAAAGAACCTGCTGCCCACCTATTTCTATGACTTTATACTCTCCTGTTTCCGCTAGCTCACTGCGGCGACCTACATAAAGCCAATGCTTAAACCACAGCTTTTGCCATTCAGCCTCCATGATCGCCGAATCAAAATACGCAGCAGCTGGAAGGGATTTTTGCAGAAAAGCATTCATGTCAATCTCCAAGAGATTTGTATTGGAAGTAAGGTCTCTAAAATCCTACATTTCCACTTGGTATCGGGGGGTAATCTCCGATCACAGGGCCGTCTCGCTCAACCACCTCAATGGCCTGCTTCATCATATTAAGTCCCTCCAGAAGAACCTGCTCATCCATATTTAATGCAGGATAGAGTCGCACTTGTGGCTGAAAATCACAAATCCCCCACGCACCTAACCTGAGCATTTCGTCTCGCACACTACGAGCCACATGAATTCCTTCATGATGCGCCGTATTGAAAGAAACTCCCAATAGTAGTCCTAACCCTCGGATTTCCGAGACAATGTCATAATCGGAGGGCCAAGAATCGGTTATATCTCGAGCAACGTCTGATAGCCTCTGCGCTTGATCCAAGATCTTATCTCGCTCTATCACTTCCAATGTCTTTAAGGCTGCCGCACAGCCTGCAGGGGTGCCTGCAAACGTACTACCACCACTTGCTCTTGGGTTGTCACCAAGGATCTCATCTTTTGCTGAAAATCCTGCGAAGGATTCAATACCTCCAGATAAATGCTTTCCCATGACCAAAATATCGGGCACAACTGAAGAGTGTTCAACTGCCCACATAGCACCTGTTCGGCCTACACCAGTCAGCACTTCATCAGCGATCATCAACCAATCATTGCGATCACAAATATCTCGAATTTCCTTTATAAATCGGATATCTGGAACCCAGTTACCCCCTTCTGCTAAAGCAGGCTCAACAAGAACACCAGCAATATTATCGGCCGACATCACGTAGCGCGGAATATAGTGTTCAAGGTGCCACAAGCACTGATCTGTATATTCGCTCTGAGACATACCTGGCGGTAACTCCTCAGAATGCGGAAATGGGGTGCGGATAACACCTCCAGTCCACGCTTCTAAATAACGATAATTATCACTATCGTAAGCGCTCAGCAGTTTGGCACCTAGGCTCTCCCCGTGAAAGCTAGAGGCGAAGGCAATCACATAGCGTCGCTTCATATGACAGAGTGCGGCGTGCACAGCTGATTCTGCTGCTTCCGTACCAGAGACCTCAAAGCTAAAGCGAGGTAATGCGGCCCCCGGGGTAATCGAAGCTAATTTCTCAGCAAGTGGAATCCTTAGCGAATGCTCCCAATGGAATCCATAGCGCTCATGAGCGTCACGCACTGCTTCCAAAACCTCGGGATGACAGTTTCCTAGCGGATTTGTAGCCCACCCATTTTGAAAATCGATTATTTTTCGTCCATCAAGATCATAGACGAAATCTCCCTCAGCACGATCAACGATAATCTGCAGAGGAGACTGGAAACCCTTTTGAATACTCTTTTGCTTCTCCGCCTGATAGCGCGAACCTTCTCGCAGAAACGGGAGACCTCTCTCAAGAAATTTTTGTGTTTTATCCGAGGTCATGACAAGCCTCTGCAGTCGACATTAGTACGATTCTCCAAGTTCTATATGGGCTGCCTGAATACCAGCCCTTAGTTTTTCAATCAACTCATCCACCTGTTCAAAGGTGATGACCAGCGGAGGCGACAAGATACAAATATTTATCAATGGTCGCACCATCAAACCCAGCGCATAGCAATGCCTATCAACCAAGTCACCTAAAGTATAGTCACGATCAAGAAGTGATTCTCCAGATATCTTATCCGGAGCTTGGAGTTCAACAGCTGCCATTAGGCCTATACCACGTACCTCCCTCACAAGCTCATGTTCCTCCAGAGTTTTTAACTGTTTTTGAAAATAAGGACCAATTTCTTTTACATGTTCGAGAATATTTTCCCGCTTCAAGATATCCCAGCTCGCGAGAGCCGCTGCACAGCATATGGGGTTGGCCGACCAGGTAAATCCAGATGAAAAAAGATTCCCATCCGCCCTGTCATGACTTATTTCGCTTACGAAGGAGTCAGATACTGCAAACCCTCCGAGAGGAAGGTATCCTGAGGTCACCCCCTTAGCAAAGGTTATAATATCGGGTTGAACTCCATAAATCTCCTGAGAAACAAACCAATGCCCCAAACGACCAAAACCGGTCACTACTTCATCTGCTATGTAGATAATGCCATTGGCTTTAACGACTTCCCAAGCACGTCGATTGTAATCCTTTGGAGGCACCACAACCCCGCCAGATCCCAATACTGGCTCTGCTATAAAGCACATTACGTTCTCTGGACCTATCTCACGTATTGTCTCTTCTAATTCTTCTATCAGAAAATCGCAGAAATCTTGCTCTGATCGTTCTAGAGGGTCTGCAGATAACAAAGGCGAGGTCAAAAAATGAACAAGATCCTTCTCAGTGTCCAGCAGGGACTTATCACGCTCCTTACCTGTTACCGACGCAGCTAGAAATGTGCTTCCATGGTAGCCCTGCTCACGGCACAAAATGTGCTTCCGATTCCGCTGTCCCTTGATATTGTTGGCCAGCTGGCAAAGCCTCAGCGCAGAATCAACGGCCGTTGAACCTCCTGTAGTAAAAAAAATTCGGTTAAGATCCCCGGGGGTGACTTTTGCTATCCGGGTGGCAAGCTCAATCTCTTTGGGATGCATTACCGAAAAAGCAGAGGCATAAGAAAGCTCCAAGGCTTGTCTCGAGATTGCCTCGGCAATTTCCTTACGACCATAACCTACCTGCATGCACCACATACCACCAGGGCCATCAAGGAACTTCCGTCCCTGGTCATTATAAACGTAGACACCTTCACCCCGAGTGATTAGTGGCGTCGCTTCATCCTCTCCCAAGCTCGGTAAATCTGCCCAAGGGTGCAGCAAATGTCGATTGAAGTTTATTCTAGAGTTCACTATGTCGAGTCCCTCGCCACGCTAGGCAATCAGTAAATCATATTCAAGGATAATTTTATCTTCGAATCTAAATGTTATAAATAGCATTTTGCTAATTATGGTCGATGAAAATGTAATCCTCAGGATCAGGGGTTTTTGTCATCTTCCAGTAATCAATAATCCTAAAAGGAAGACATGAAGTCACTCTTCCCGCGCTATTCTTATACCAGTTGTTGACAGATGGAGCTCCCCAGGCGGTTCTCTCATTAATGGAATCTACTCTACTGTTATATTCATCATAAACCTCTTGCCGACAATCCATCGCTGCCTGATTCCGCTCCAGCAATAATTTGATACTTCTCATAGTATAGTTCACTTGAGACTCTGCGTTGTGAGCAATGCTGCCAGCTACTACGAGGTTTGTATTTGGTCCATAAATACAAAACAGATTTGGAAAATTGGGTACAGTGATTCCTAGGTATGCCCTACCCTCATCAATGCCCCATTGTTCTGATAGTGTCACACCTCCCCGACCAATGATATTAATGGGATATAAGAATCGCTCAGCATAAAATCCGGTTGCACAGATAATTACGTCGGCCTCATGAACATTTGCCTCACCACACATGACTCCATTTGGGACAAGTCTATTCACTTCCTTTGCCACAAGCTCTACATTGTCCCTGTGTAATGATGATAAATAAGTTCCGTTATCTTGAAGGATACGCTTACCGAACGGCGGATATTTTGGTAAAACTTTCTCTAATAATGCCTGATCATTAACTTGAGATTTGATCCACATCGTCAGGTTGTCACGCATAACATCGTTTGAAGCGCTAACCGATAGAGGGCTACTCCAATTTGGATCCGCTAGTGTCTGCTCATAAACACCCTCTACTGCGGAGTAAAAAAGTCCAAACCGGTACCACTTCGAATAGAAAGGAATTTTTCTGAGTGCCCATTTGTGCCCTTCAGCAACTTCAAGGTGGTAAATCGGATTAGGAAACATCCAGACAGGGGAGCGTTGAAATACAGTTAGCTGCTTTGCCACCCTGGACATCTCTGGAATAATCTGAAAAGCACTCGCGCCTGACCCAATAACAACTACTCGCTTTCCAGAGCATTCAAGATCACTCGGCCACATCGCTGAATGAACTAGCTCTCCTTGAAAGTCATCAAGACCATCTATTTCGGGAAACTTGGGTCGATTTAACTGCCCTACCGCGCTAATAAGAGCATTGGCTGACAAAACCTCTTCCACCCCATCTTTGCCAACAATGTGAACCCTCCAGAGCAATACTTCTTCGTCAAAAACTGCCCTAACTACCTCTGTATTTAGACGGACAAACTTGCCTACCCCATATTTCTCTGCACACTGCTCATAGTAAGTTCGTATATCTTCAGAGACAGGATAATGATGCTTCCAATCATAGTTTGGTTCAAAAGAATAGCTGTAGCTGTGACCGGGAACGTCAACGCGGCAACCCGGATAGCGATTTTCATACCAGGTGCCTCCAACTCCAGCATTTTTCTCGATGATGGTGTGGGCTATCCCCGCTTCCTGGAGGCGAATCGACGCTAAGATTCCACCCATTCCAGCACCAATTATAATTACAGAAAAGGAACTCGCCCGAGCACATAATTCGGGAGTTTTCAGGCTGATACCCCGCCGATCAATTCCGTCGAGTCCAATCTCTTCTTCTATAAAGCTTCTGTATTCTTCGGTAAGTTTTCGCCCACACATATAACTTAACATGCTTTCAATATCTTTCTTATTAAGCTCTGGCAAAGGCGCTGTAGAAGTGCTGTATTGCTCAATAGCCTCAAGTGCCCAACGGCGAACGATTTCCATTTGCTCCAGCGTAAAACCGTCTTCACCCATATCCTCATCAATTGATGCGTCTGATCCAGCCGAAACGGGATCTACAAATCTCGGCTTGATATCACCTTCCAAGATTCGGGTGTCACCTGTCATATGGACAATAGACATGATAAGCGCTGGAATATTGGCTGATTGCAGGGCTTGCTTGATAAAATCTTGGTCTTCAACGATAGAGTCTAGATCCATCCATTACTCCTTTAATCGATTTTCGAGGCATCTTGGCATATGCAGATCTAAGCGGAAATATTAATAGCGACTACGAAGCCTTCAAATCCGATAATCCGTTACCGGTCAAATGGAAGATCGGAGCTCCTTTTAAGGTCATTTCATCTCTAATCTCTTCAAAAACTTCCGGACACCTGTAAAAAGGAACTCTAGGATACAAATGATGCACCGAGTGATAATTTTGATATGCCCATAAAACCGTAAGAATTCGCGCAAATGGTCCTTTTATTAAAATCGTAGAGGTATCTTTATAAGGGCCTGACTCATTGTGGGGCCGGTGAACAATATAAGCGAACAAATAAACAAGGATGGTTACGGCAATAAAGGAGCTTATGAAAAAGAGTGCTAATCCAAGCAACCACCCGACTTGCCACATTACTAGAACTCTTACCGCTACTTGTGCAAAAATCTCGAAACAAAAGTATCTATTTTGATAACCCTTTTTTAGCTTCCACCGGTTTTTCATATAAAACTTGTACTGAAGAACGGTCGCTCTACTCCAAAACTGAAGCAGCTCTTGCCAAAAGTTCTCTGCTTTTGCATATGCAAGGTCAGGATCCTTTCCATCAATATTCGTACTACGATGATGAGTCAGGTGCACGTGGCGGTGCGCTGTTAGTGGCACACCCATGATCCATGCAGCTGCGTAGCCCAGAGATTCATTTATCCATCTATATTTTGTCCGATCACCACTGATCGCACCATGAAGTACGCTATAAGACGCATACGTTATCACCGTCATGATAAATAGACCCTGACCAAAAGTGAAGACAGCCTCCCTCACGAGAAATGGCACACAGATATAAATAGCGGTTAACACTGTCCCTAAAATGACAGTTGGCCATGCTAAATCTGCGCACGCCTCCTCAACTCTAGTCACTCGATATAATTCCACCATTAGTTTCGTGTTGTTATGTTACGGGGCTTTTTGTTCAAAAAGAACAGTTAAGAAGATCTATTTTGACGCCGTCACCAACCAAATAGCACCGGAAAGCGCGACCATACCATCACTGTAATTAGGTTCAAGAGCCTCAACCACTCCTTCAAATGCTCTGGCGCGAATATCATCGGACAGATCCGCCATCAACTTCGCTATAGGACCAGTCATAGTTAGCTCTTTTACCGCATCTTGGATGCCTCTGGAGGGACCGAAAGACATAGGAACATCACATGGAGTGATTTGGACGCCTGAAAAACCTGCATTCTCCAGCACCTCTGATACATACTCATGCCTGGCAAAAGCAAATGGCCCGGGAGCACAAGGATCTTCCTCGATTTGCTCTGGAAGATAAGAGCGTATCGCCTGATAAGGAAGATTAATCCAATCATTTGCGCTCTTTTCTCGCCAGCAACAAAAACCCAAGTTACCATCCGGTCGCAATGCGTGTCTCAAGTTGGCGAAAGCAGCAACCGGATCGTCGAAAAACATCACACCAAATCTTGAAAATAACAGATCAACGCTGTTAGCTGTAAATTGATTCGTCGATGCGTCCGTCTTTAAAAATTCCACATCCGCCCTCTTGGATTCTGTGTGAATCGCCCTCTGCCTAGCACGGCTCAACAGTGGCTCTGAAATGTCAACACCCAACACCGATCCTCCCATCCCAATTTTCTCAGCTAAAGTCATTGTCTGACTGCCACCACCGCAGCCAATATCTATCGCGTCAATCCCACTTATTGGCGATATTTTCTCTAATAATGCAAAAGCCGCTGGCTCTAAAAGTCTTGCCATAAAATCATCACGCTCCGCCCAGCGCTCTCCTACCTCACCGTTCCAGTACTCTTGTTGTGCTTCGTTTGCCACGCGATTCTCTCCTAACTGAGTAAGTTAATAACGAAATCCTTCTTTACGTTAGAGCGGTTTCTCTGTTAGCGTCAAGAAAAATAGGATACATATGCTACTAAATATTAGGGTAAATACCCCGCATCAAGGACTCCACTCGATCACGGAAAAGATTGCAGCGGAGATCTCCAAGTACTCACATTCAGACGGCCTATGCACTCTATTCCTGCAACACACGTCTGCAAGCCTATTAATTCAAGAAAATTATGACGATAGCGCACGCAGAGACCTTGAAAACTGGCTTAACCGCCTTGTCCCTGAAGATGATCCTATATACACCCACACTTTAGAGGGCCCTGACGATATGCCGGCTCATATCAAAAGCATGCTCACCGCGACCCAAATTAGCATCCCATTTAAATCAGGGGAACTCTTGTTAGGGACTTGGCAAGGGATTTATCTATGGGAACATCGATACTCAATAGCCAATAGAACTGTAGTCATGCACCTGAGCTTTGACTGACGTCGGTTAAAAAAGATGCCTCTACGGTTTACGTTTGGGCGGCAAAGGAATTAGCATAGAAACACTATCGATGATCTCCTGATACCCCTCTCTACGCTCTAAGCTTCTCTTTTCCATCATGGGAATACTCGCAAATAAAAACATCCAAGTCATTCCAATTACTCCTAGAATCTGCCAAATCCAGCCGGAGGGATGTGCTGAGATGCCAAACAGAAGCAGACTCAGCCAGAAACCGATCTCACCAAGATAATTTGGGTGTCTTGACCAAGCCCACAAACCTTTTGCCAAGCTTGCATTTGATTCTTTGTCAGCGGCAATCGCTCTCAACTGAAAATCCGAAATCATCTGCAGAGATACAGCACCCACCCCAACGATCAGAGCAAGAATATCTATCCAAGAAAAAGGTGCCGAATCCATTATGAATACCGCAAAGACGGGCAGCATACCCATAAAAACAATCGCTGTCGGTATCATGTGAATAGCTATTAAATCGGTCAGAATTGCGACCTTAGGCGCTTTATTACGGAGCATTTCATAACGCCAATCTTCATGGTTCATACCCTCCCAGAAGTAAGCCCAATTCAAAGTTAATCTTGTAGCCCAGTAAAATATCACCCCAAGAACAGCCAGCTCTCTTAGGACCACCTCTTCCGAGCTACCAACCGACATCCAAAACAAAGCCATTGCCGGTGGCACAACTGACCAATAAGGATCATAGAAACTTGAGTTGCCATAATACCTTCCAAATATAAAAATGACTAAGGTCCCAGCGACATCCATTACAATAGCCATGAGTAGTGGCCCCAAATCTAAGAACGACGTCAGCATTATGGCGCTCAGCAATGCGACTACATATGCAACAATTACGCGTATTAATGCTTCAGCTTTACTCATTTCTTATTCATCCTTTGAACCTACATATGGGCTGCAATCCGAAGACGCCACTTTTTCTGATGCGAGCCAATCGATCGCATTCGAGAGAAGTTGTCTAATATATGGGGACTCGAAAGCTTCTGCATTGTGACCCATGGCGACATATACTGATCTTCCTTTTTCCTGGCAGCGCCCCCAAACAACAGGATGATCTCCCATTCGCAGGTCCATGTCACCGAAAAAAATCCTCTCTTCAGGGGAGTAACTTTCTTCATCAATGCCGGCAAAAACATAAAACCCATTTTGCCTCGGACTTATATCCCAGGAATACCATTCCTCGAGGTGTATCCATCGCTTGGGTAAGCTAAACATTACTGGATGATCGACCGCTTCATTTAGGATTACTGCCTCCTGAAATTGTGGACCCATCGTATGAGCAGTAAACGTAGCTCCAATCAAATTTTCCATGTACCAATCCCAGCTAATATGAGACCCATCACCTGCTGCATGAATACCCAGCCAACCACCACCATTTGTCAGCCATAACTGGAATGATTTTTTTTGTGATTCATCCAAAACATCTCCCGTTACATTGAGAAAAACTACAGCATCAAAATGTGCTAGCGTCGCGGAATCGAAAGCTGCACCATTTTCAGTTAAAAAAATTCCCGACCCTTTTTTTGAAGCGAGCTCAGCAAAATAGGTCTTGCCCGACTCAATACTATCTTTATGCCTAAACTGGTTTGTTTTACTGAAGACCAATATGGCAGGGTGGTTAAGAGTGTCTGGTAATGCCGGCTTAACTGAATCATAGCTACTCTTAGGAAATATAAGATTCCATGCGCCGACATGCCAAACATAGCCTAAAAATATCGCTGGGATGCACAGTGCCAAAAAAAGTAGGGTCTTTTTCACATTTGGATCTCTTTATGAAAAAACGTACATAGTCATCTACCACTGGTAAATAAAAAGACCTTGACTTTAAACAGCGCCATCAAACCAATCATAAAACCCATAGCTGCTGGAAGGGCCTATGTGAAGCTGCTCTAATACCCCATGACCAATCTCGTCCCCAGAGGTAGCTACAATAATTTGCTGAACATGAAGATTTTCAAGGGCCAACGGGTCCAAATCATCTTCCCTCCAAGATTCACCCTCGATTTTCAATTCACCCTGCCATCGCCCATGCCCCCAATCAGGATGTTGGTAACCAAGACCTTTCATTCTATGCACTAAGACAGGCTTAACATGAATCGTTAGGGATTCACCTGAAACATCATTCATGGTGACGACGCCGGACGAGGCCCTCCGTGTACCAGGTATCATTGTGAGCTTATGATCAACTCGACCCTGCAACATCCGCAACTCTGGATCGCTAGCGCGAGCAGCATTTTGAAGCTCATCATGCTTAGGCAAAAATGCTTGATCAGTATGCCACTGGTTTCCCTGATCATCCTCAAACCATCCAGCGAGACTGCACCGATTTTTCCAATGAACTGGCAGCCAATTAAAATGTACCGCCTGAAAATCAGAGAGTGGAGCTCCCCCCGAGTAACGGTCTCCAACGGGTCTAATACCCCATGAACGATCTTTAAGACCAAATGTCGATTCAGACTCAACCAGCACTTCTCGTCCACTGAAACGGATCCAGCCTTGCCACTTGCCAAACTGATCTAAGCGCGTCGCGTCCATCACTACATTACGCGCGTTGCGTAACGTCTGTCTGCCTTCTTCAACACAAACTGTGGTTGGAGTAAAAGTCAAATCACAACTTATACCAGTTTCATTTTCCTGCAAGATAACTCTGTGACGACCCATAGGCTCCAGTATCTCAATGCGAAATGGTCCGCAGCTCAGATCACCCGCTTCTTCTGACGCCCTTCTAGAACCATGAAATACGTGCTGTTCTCCATCGATTGCAATACTAAGACTGCAATCGAAGATCCCAAGATTGGCATATCGACATGCCCCGATACCAAAATAAAATAATCCGTCACGATCATGTGCGTTATACCAATATCGATCATAAAAATTGTGATCGCTTGTAGACACATGCGCCAAAGGTTCAGGGGTTTGATGAATTGGATAATCGTCTAAAACTGTTAACATAATGATTCTCTAAGTTACTATTGGAAAGCAGTCGAAAATACTTGGGACAGCCTTTTGGAGCATGCCACGTCAACTATGATAAACATAATTGGCATACTTTGATAAACTTAACGCTGTTAATCAAGAAAACATTATGCTGAAGTAATTATGAATCAATCTGAATTACCACCCATTGAAACCATTTTTAATCCACATAGCGATACGTATGCGACCGACCCAGTTCCAGGTTGTCTAGCTCTATTAAGCCGAGGTGCTTTAGTTTGGTATGAGCCATGGCAAGCATGGATTATGACCCAGATGGATGACATCATGCGGTGCTGGAAGGAAGAGTACCTTTCCTCGGATTTCTACGACTGGGAATTCGCTCCACAAAGACCGCCTGAAGATCAATGGAGCAACTTCGAAAAGGCGATGATCGGGCATAGCCTTCTAGCAGACCACGATCATCATAGGCTTATAAGACGCGTTACCGCCCCCGCTTTCTCTCGAAATGTAGTCGATAAAATCCAGTCAAAAATCGAGCCCGATATCAAGATGTTATTTGACGAACTTGGTAAACCTGGGGAGTTTGACTACATAGATGCAATTGCACAACATATTCCCTTTATCTCAATCACGCGAATGGTTGGGATCCCAGAGAAATACTGGCCAGCAATTCGAAGGGTTATTCTCACTTTCACAGAGACCTGGAATCCGACGATATCAGATGAACGAAGAGAGGCCGCTAGAGCAGATAGCAACAGAGCTATCGACATTATTAGAGAAGTCATAGCTGAGAGACGAGACCAACCTGAGCGAGATGATTTTCTAAGCACACTGCTAGCGATCGAAGTCGAGAATGAAGGATTTAACGAGTGGGATATCGTGACATTAGTACTGGCATTAATAGGTGCGGGAGCAGATACAACATTAGTAGCACAGCAATGGTCAGTATACTCGCTGTTAAAAAATCCTGATCAGATTTCAAAAGCCCTACGCTCTGCGGAATCATTCGCTAATGCTTTTAACGAAATTAGTCGCTGGGGCCTATCCTCAAAAATGGGCTTCGCCCGGTATGCTCCCGATGACATGAAGCTCCTTGGAAAATCAGTGAGAAAAGGACAAATGATCCTTATGATGCCCCATCTTAAAGACTACGATCCAGCATATTATGACGAGCCAGAGCGGTTTGATGTGGAAAGAAAGTTTGATCCCGACATTTTATTTGGTTACGGTCCACGATATTGTATCGGTGCAGCATTAGCTAAGAGACAGCTCTTTATAACATTATCTGAGCTATTCGAGCGCTTCCCAAATCTAAGTCTTAAAAATGAGCCAGAAAGAGACGGAAGTGATCACAATGCCGTAACATTTAAATCCCTACTGCTTTCAACCGGAGTCTCTTCCTGATAAATAGCTATAGATAAAGAATTTCTGGGGATGGGAGTCAAAAATATGACCAATCTGAGATCTTCAATAAGTGCCGACGAGGGAGATCGAATTTCCCCATCAGGAAGTAATCGTTCTTTTTATTGGGCGGCCCTAATTTGCCTATCAGTTCTGACTCTAACTGGTCTCTATTTATATTATAAAAATGTGTATTACGATACTGCCAGCAACGAGAGTGATGAAACCGTCACGACTGAAGAAATAATGCCAAATAGTCTCGATGCGTCCACTCCGGATATTCCTTATACACCATCCTCCTTTAGTCAGGAGCAGGCTATTGCTAGCTCTGGCCTTTTGGGTGATACACTAGATTCAAATAACTTTCTGCTTAACGAAGAAGAGGTGGCGATTAAGATGCAGGGGGAGCTGTCGATATTAAGCAACTCTTCGTTACTTTTAGACTCTTCCTACAGATCAAACCCTCCTCAACAAATCGCTGCTATCATCGATTCTTTAAGTAAAGGTCTCGTCATACCAAGGCTGCTATCACTGGAACCGCTAAAAGATAAATTTCCAATTATCAAAAATGATAGCAAATTTATTATGGACCCGTCGGGATATGTCCGCTTCAACCCCTACGTTGAAGTCCTTCTAGCATTAAATTTAGTAACCCTTAGAGACCTTTTTCACGAGTATCGTACATATCTAGAGCGGGCTTACGCAGCGCTAGGCTATCGGCAGGAAAGATTTGATAACGCGGTTATAAATTCGCTCGACAAGATAATCTCTGCTCCTAAGATAGAGACGCTCATCGCAATTGAGCAACATGAGGCCGTGTATCGATTCCTGAATAAAGATTTGGAAGCTCTGCCCGAGATCCACAAGCAACTCTTGCGTATGGGGCCAAAAAATACGGAGAAAATACAGTCTATAGCTAAAGAGCTAAAAACCTTGTTAATTGAGGACCCAAAACAACCCTAAATAATGGCATTAGGTCTCATCTGCTCAGGATAAGGAATGTCATGAAAATCCTCCAAGGAGGAATCCATATCGTCAATCTCAAAATAATCCTCTACCTCTCCAGGCCCCCTCGGATCTAGATCAAGGCCTAACGGTGCAATGTCCTGAGGGAACACGTTAAAAGGCAATTGTTCGTCGGGCGATGCGGTTGATTGATCGCGATACTGATAAAAAATATACGCTGTAAGAAATAGACATATTCCACTAAAACACCAAAAAAGCGCGGGTGCACCATACAATGACATAACAGAACCCAGCAGCAAAGGAGCAATCGCTGATCCCAATGCATTGAGTAAAATCACAGAAGTTCCCAGCACAATAAATTCCTCTTCCGCAGAATTATCAGCTGCCGTAGCCAAAGATAGGGCGTATATAGGCAAAGTGGTTCCACCAAATAACAACATGGCTAAAAGCTGATACTGTGTACCAGCCATCAATGCAACTACACAACAACTAATTGCTCCAAATAGACATAGAAGAAACATTATAAATCTTCTATCAAAACGATCGGAGAGCCAACCGATGGGGTATTGAAAACATGCTCCTCCAATGAGTGCAAATGCGACAAGGCGAGTAGCTTCAGTCACATCGCTTGAAACCCTAGCCGCAAAAATCGGCCCCAGAGACCAAAAACTTCCTATTACTACACCTGTGAGAATTGTTCCAGCAAACGCGGTTTTTGAGCGTCGATATAAAAGGGCAAAGTCTAATCTGGGCGGATGCACTGAATTTGGCGGGTGCGTGTCAGAAAGTCCTAGTGGCACAATCGACAGGGCAATAAATATTGATGCTAGAATAAAAGGCACAGAGGAATTAATTACAAGGACGCCAATTATAAATTGTCCCAAAGCCATGGCCCCTAGAACTATAAAGGCGTAGATAGAGAGTATCTTGCCGCGATTAAATTCGTTAGTCTGTGAATTTAACCAACTCTCTATTACAGAATAAAGTCCGCTGATGGCAGCTCCCATGACAAATCTCATCAGAAGCCACAATCCCCAGTTCTCCGTAATACTCAGCACGAGAAGCGCACTTAAAAAAAGCGCTGCTAGTGATCCAAAATACCGGATATGACCAACACGAAAAATCATATAAGGAGACAACATACAACCAGCAATAAAGCCAAGAAAATATCCTGATGCAGTTGCTGCGATTATGAAGTCCGGTATATTTAAGCCTTGAGCCTTTAGAGGCAACATGGTGAGCTGCATACCATGGCCAACTAAAAGAAGAGCCGTAGAAAAAAGCAACGATGTCAAATTGAGTGGAGTAGACATCGTCTTACTTCTCATACCAAATTTTTCAAAGACGCGATCATACTCTTCGACGCTACCTGAACAAGTTAAGAATATGTGAATTTTAAAGGATAATTCGATCTAATTTTTTTTTCATGTCTTTGGACTGGTTCAAGTAGCGCCTTCACTTTATTAAGGACTAAGGTATGTTTACATCAATTATTAATTGCCATAGGATCGACGCGAGAAATACCAGACTGGCGTCCCCAACAAAAGCAAGATGAATCCCTGAATGGCAATCTCTAAGCCACTTCCTAAAATGGCAAATACTGAAAAGAGTAACGCCAAGATCGCAATTAATTTTGTCATCGACTCTGTAATTTTTCTCCTGGATTCTTTTCTTTGCAGTAGCACTAATTCGGCCAACGCTGATGCTGCGTAAGGAAGAAGTGTCGCAAGAGTAGAAAGCAAGATCAGTAATTCAAAAATTGCTACCAGACCACGGCTAAAATTCATGGCAATCAATACTGACGCAATTAACCCGGCCAGCACCAAAGAAAATTGAGGTACCCCCCCGACCATTAAGCCGGCCCATCTGAATAGGAAATAACCTATCAAGTGAAATAGCGCGACTTAACATCCCAGCAGCTAAGGTATTCCCGTTCATCGCACCAAGGGTTGAAATCATAGCTCCAACGGCCACGACAGAAGCCCCTACTGTCCCTAGTATATAGACTGCCGCATCGGCAAATGGTGCAGTAGAATTCCCAAGATCGTCTAAAGGCACTAGTGCCATTACACCAATGCCTGCTGCGACGTATATTGCAGTGCCAGTGAGTGTTCCAAATAATAATGCTCTTGGTATTGTTCTTTCTGGATCAATGACGTCATCAGCCGGCACTGATCCGTTTTCAATCCCTGTGTAAGCCCACATTGTGATCATTACCATACTTGCTATCAGCATTAAGAATGATTGATCCTCTGGATTTTTTGCTGGAACCGATTGGAAATCCCCTAGAAAGATTCCTCCTATCGCAACGATAAATAGCGGTAGTAATTTTAATAGTGTGGTGACTAGCTGCAGAACGCCAACGGATCCGACTCCTGAGATATTCACGCCGGTGGTAATCCAGATCAATACGATTGCGACCCCCCCTGCTAACGCTGGGTCAGAACCTATCATGGGTAAAAAGAACACCAGATAGCCAACAAAGGCTACTGCTATGGAAGCTGTGGCAAGCACATAGGATATCCAATGGCCCCAGCCTACATAGAAACCTGGTATCTCTCCAAAGGCTTCCCGTACATAGGCATAGGGTCCTCCAAGATGCGGAGATCGACTTGCAAGGCTGCCCAACGTCAGCGCAATTAAAATTGTACCGCCACCAGAAATGAGCCAGCCCAATACGCTATACTTCCCATAGGGCGCAAGTACAGCGGGAAGCATGAATACTCCGCTTCCTATCATACTTCCTACGACCAGAGCCCAGCAACGCCAAAAGCCAATACTTCGGGACATATATCTTTCCATTTAGATCATTATCTAGGTAAGTCGACTCTCATTATTATAACGGAGCCGGTCTTAGAACAACTTAATTTTAACATATACTGAAGGGCCTCTAACTTCGGAGACCTGAGTGATAGATATTTATCAAACCAGGACTAAAGAATTTTACAGATTTAAACTTTGATGGCATTGCTCTAGAGAGAAGCCTCTTTGTTCCAAAAACCGAATCCTTTTTGCTGTCTCCTTAAACTCACCGCAAATAGAATTGCCAAACTTCTTTTCGAGTACTTCCGAAGCATGTTGTTCCCAATTGTAGTCAGCGGATTCTAATGACTTATCCAGCAGCTCCTCTCCTATACCCCGCTCCAGAAGCTCCTTGCGAATTCGAATAGGACCGAAACCTTTTTGAAAGCGGTAGCGGATAAAGGACTCAGCGAAGCGGCTATCACTCTGCAAACCCTCACGACTTAAATTTCCGACCACCTCCTCAATATATTTAAGAGCCTTAAAATTTTCCTTCAACTTTACCGTAAGCTCGTAACAGGTATGCTCTCGACGAGAAAGAAGATTTATAGCTTGCCTACGAATTTTTTTCTTGATATCTGTAACACAGTCTTTCATAGGCACGATAATCGATTTTCGTTTATGAGGAGGTTCCAAACCTCCTCGTGAGAATGATTGGATAAAGAAGTTTTTGATATTAGGGTTTGCCTCTTAGAGTTACTGTCCTAGATCCTCTGTCTCTTCAGATCCCTCCGATATCTCATCTGCTTCATCGACAGTGACCGCTAATAGTTCGCCTCGTATTTTAGATTCAATCTCATTTGCAATATCTTGATTTTCTTCTAGAAATCTAGCGGAGTTTGCTTTACCCTGTCCTATCTTATCTCCGTTATAGGAATACCAAGCTCCAGATTTGTCTAGGAAATTAAGTTTAACACCCCAGTCGATAAGCTCTCCCATATGGTAAATTCCACTCCCGTACATAATTTGAAATTCTGCCTTCTTAAATGGAGGAGCTACCTTATTCTTAACGACTTTGACACGAGTCTCATTGCCTACTACCTCGTCTCCATCCTTCACTGCTCCTATTCGCCTGATATCCAACCGAACAGAGGAGTAAAATTTTAGTGCATTGCCACCGGTCGTTGTTTCTGGATTGCCAAACATTACTCCTATTTTCATCCGTATCTGATTAATAAAAATCACCAGACAATTTGTTTGTTTAATCGCTCCAGTTAGTTTGCGCATGGCCTGGCTTAAGAGTCGCGCCTGCAGTCCCACATGCGAATCTCCCATATCACCCTCAATCTCAGCGCGCGGGGTGAGTGCGGCGACGGAATCGATCACTATTACATCAACCCCTCCAGATCGGACTAAGAGCTCAGCAACTTCCAACGCTTGCTCCCCAGTATCCGGCTGGGAAACAACTAGATCATCAATTTGAACGCCCAGTTTTTCCGCATACGTCGGATCGAGTGCGTGCTCCGCATCGATGAAAGCGGCCGTCCCCCCACTTTTTTGAGCCTCTGCAATAACCTGCAGCGTAAGAGTAGTCTTTCCGGACGACTCGGGCCCATAAATTTCGCAGATTCGACCTTTGGGCAGTCCTCCGATACCAAGTGCTATGTCTAGCCCTAACGAACCAGTCGAGATTGAAGGGATAGCCTGTCGCTCGTCATCGCCCATTCTCATTGCTGTACCTTTACCAAACTGTCGTTCAATTTGACTTAATGCAGCCTCAAGTGCTTTCTTTCGATTTGCGTCCATGCTGTTTGCCTCTCATCTAGTTAAATCAATACTACCTCGGTGAGTTTGTGTCTGGTTTAGGTAACTGGAATAGCTTTCCTCACAAACTACTGTATGTATATTCAGTTGTTTAATTTAAGAATGCAACC
>CABYJX010000004.1 GCA_902519405.1 uncultured Gammaproteobacteria bacterium | reverse complement strand
CTGATGTTCGGTCAATGGGTCGAACAGCCCGAGGAGTGAGAGGTATTAGGCTATCTGAAGGGCACCATATGATTGCTTTAATGATACCTCAGGATGAGGGTTCGATATTAACCGTGAGTGAAAATGGTTATGGCAAGAGGACTGTCGTGTCTGACTTCCCCACAAAGAGCCGCGGCACCAAAGGAGTAATAGCGATGCAGACCTCTAAGCGTAATGGATCTTTGGTCGGTGCTACCCAGGTGTTTTCAGGAGACGAACTTATGCTCATTTCCAACCAAGGCACACTCGTTCGTACCAGAGTTGATGAAGTACCCATACTTGGTAGAAATACTCAAGGGGTAAGGGTCATAAAAACTAAATCCGGAGAACAGATAGTTAGTGTCGCTCGGATTGAGGAATCTGAAGATGAATCTGAAGACAAAATGTAGTGAAAAAATAATGAATTTATACTCGTCAGGATGCAACTAATCGTTAATAAGTCAGAGCAGGTAAGCCCAGATGCCTAGAACCTTTAATTTTTGCGCCGGTCCAGCGGCTCTTCCGGAAGAAGTACTGCTAGAAGCAAAAAATGAATTGCTGGATTGGAAAGGTTTGGGTGTTTCGGTTATGGAAGTGAGTCATCGAGGTAAAGAATTTACCGAAACTATCAATTTGGCGGAAACCTCATTAAGGCGCCTTCTAGAAATCCCAGAAAGCTACAGCGTATTATTTTTACAAGGTGGAGCGAGCCTCCAATTTTCTGCGGTACCTCTTAATTTACCAATTGGTACTACTGCGGATTATGTACATACTGGACATTGGTCGGCAAAAGCCATAAATGAAGCCCAACGTTTCTGCGATGTTAATGTTGTGGCCGAGCTTGATTCTGAGGATCTACTGAGCATCCCCATGGAAGAAACTTGGAAATACTCTGAGAATCCAGCATATCTGCACTTGACGTCGAATGAAACGATTTCGGGAGTAGAGTTTTTTTGGACTCCAAGTGCTTCTCTTCCGTTAGTAGCAGATATGTCCTCTACACTTTTATCGAGGCCAATAAATGTGACGAAATATGGAGTCATATACGCTGGCGCTCAGAAAAATATAGGTCCAGCTGGTCTTACGATTTTAATTGTCAGCAAGGATCTTTTAGGTCACGCAGGTAACAATTGTCCTACCATGCTTAATTGGACGGTAGCGGCACAGAACTCGTCTATGCAAAATACACCACCGACTTTTGCTATTTATATGGCTGGTCTTGTCTTTTCGTGGTTGGAGAATATTGGTGGCTTAGAATCGGTAGAGTCGATTAATAGAAGAAAGGCCTCTACTTTGTATGAATTTATTGATGCAAGCGGTTTTTATTCAAATAATGTGGCATCGGAAAGTCGATCTCTGATGAATATACCATTCCATTTGTCTGACAGTAGCTTAGATGAAAAATTTTTGCAGCAATCTTCATCATTAGGATTACTAAACTTAAAAGGGCACAGGGCAGTGGGTGGTATGAGGGCAAGTATATATAATGCTGTTCCTGAAGAGGCTGTGACTACTCTGATATCTTTTATGTCAGATTTTGAGATGCGCTATGGGTAATGATTCAGTCATGAGTAATAATGTTGAATTAGAGACACTTAGGTCAGATATTGATGAAATTGATCTAAAGATACAAGCTTTATTAAATGAAAGGGCTGGATGCGCTGAAAGAGTAGCGGAGATAAAGCTTAGAGACACAGCTAAAGAAACAGATTCCAAAATTCAAACAAATTTCTTTTATCGGCCAGAAAGAGAAGCGCAAGTCCTTAGGAAAATTACGGAGCGAAATGATGGTCCTCTAAGAAATGAGACCCTTGTGACGATCTTTCGAGAAATAATGTCTGCGTGTTTATCTCTAGAGAAACCTTTGCGAGTTTCTTATTTGGGTCCACAGGGAACGTTTTCTCAGGCGGCAGCGCTTAAGCATTTTGGGCATGCGGTTGAATGCAGGAGCGCATCTTCTATAGATCAGGTGTTTGCACATGTTGAATCAGGAGAGAGCGATTATGGAGTAGTTCCGGTTGAAAATTCTACAGAAGGTATGGTGAATAACACGTTAGACAACTTCCTAGATTCAACTTTAAAAATATCAGGTGAGGTTGAAGTTAGGATTGAACATCATCTTTTAGTCTCGCAACGTACAAAGGCAGTAGGGATTTCGAAAATTTGTGCTCATGAACAAGGATTGGCTCAGTGTCGTAATTGGTTAGATATCAACTACCCTAACGCAGATAGGCAGTCATTACGAAGTAATGGAGAAGCGGCAAAATTAGCAGCGGAGACAGTTGGAGTCGCCGCAGTAGCCGGAGAGGTCGCGCAGGCGCAATATAAGTTGGAGAGGATAAGTTCTAATATAGAGGATAGTGGCGATAACACTACTAGGTTTTTGATAGTTGGTACTAGTGATATTCCAAAAAGTGGAGAGGATAAAACTTCTATTATTGTTTCAAGTAGAAATAAACCAGGTGCTCTTTATAAAATTTTGGATCCTTTTCAAAGATCTAATATAAGCCTGACTAGAATTGATTCGAGACCGTCTCGCTCTGAGAAGTGGACGTACGTATTTTTTATTGAGTTTGAAGGACATCTTCAGGATGATAATGTTAAATTAATAATGATGGAATTAGAGGAAAATGCTGTCTTATTGAAGCGCCTGGGTTCCTATCCTCGCTCATTGGATTGGTAGAGTGAAAATAGACGGATCCATCACCAATATTACCTTTTTAGGACTTGGCCTGATCGGTGGCTCAATAGCACTGGCTCTTCGAAAGAAGGGATTTAGAGGAAATTTATTAGGCTACGGAAGATCAAGAGAAGCATTAGAGCAAGCTTTATCGAGAGCTCTCGTCGATGAAATCACTTTGGATATTAATTATGCTCTTGAAAATGCAGACTTAGTGATCATAGCAGCTCCAGCGCTTGCTTCAGAGAACCTACTTCGACAGGTCTTGTTTAAAATAGATCTGTCTAATGGACCTATAATTACCGATGTAGCAAGTGCAAAGGGTAATTTACTCAAAGTAGCAATAGAAGTGTGCGGACAGTTTCCGCCAAGGTTAGTTCTAGGTCATCCTCTTGCTGGTTCTGAAAAAAGTGGTAATGGAGCAGCCAGAGAGGATCTTTTTGAAGGACGCCGTGTGGTTCTAACACCGCTTTCCTCAAATGATAAATCTTCTGTAGAAATTATAGCTACGATTTGGAATAGTTTAGGTGCTGAGGTGGTAGAGATGGGTGTATCAGAGCATGATCAAATTTTGGCTGCCACAAGTCATCTGCCTCATATCCTTGCATATACTTTAGTTAATGTTCTTGCTAAAAGGTCCAAAGGAAAAAATATATTCGACTATGCTGCTGGAGGATTTAGAGATTTCACCCGGATCGCAGGAAGCGATCCGACTATGTGGAGAGATATTGCAATGGCTAATCGAGAGGAGATTCTTAAATCTATGGATGATTTTCGCTTAGATTTAGATCTGATTTCTGCTGCGATTGAGCAGAATGATTCTCAGTCCCTTCTAGACATTTTCTCTAAAGCAAAAATAGTACGTGATAGCTTTGCAGAAGTTTAATTTATGTATCTTCTGTATATAGAATAAACGTATGTCTTTAAGCTATGTAGTCAATCCAGGGTTTAGTCTCACAGGGGAAATTCGTGTTCCAGGAGACAAATCTATCTCTCATAGATCAATCATCTTAGGATGTTTAGCCTCGGGGACTACAGAGGTAGTTAATTTACTTGAGAGCGAAGATGTTCTCGCTACTGTCAGAAGTATGCGAGAGTTGGGTATTCGAATAGAAATGCCAATAGAAGGCGTTGTTCATATCTATGGGGAAGGATTCAAAGGATTAAAGCCTTCGAACAAACCCTTAGATATGGGGAATTCTGGGACTAGTATGCGTCTGCTATCCGGTGTTTTAGCAGGACAAAATTTTGACTCTCATTTGATCGGCGATAACTCGTTAATGGCGCGACCAATGGGACGTATTATCCATCCACTTAATTCGATGGGTGCAGCTTTGAGTGGAAAGCAAGGGGACTATCCCCCTATTTGTATAAAGGGTAATAGAGAACTGATAGGTATTCGATATGAGATGCCGGTTGCCAGTGCGCAAGTTAAGTCGGCGTTACTTTTAGCTGGATTATATGTCGATGGCGAGATTACGGTGATTGAACCATCGCCTACTCGTGATCATACTGAGAGAATGTTAGAGGGATTTGGATATTCTATCAGGAGAAAGAAAAATTCGATTTCATTGCGCGGAGGTGGATATCTTAAGGGTCACCGAATAGAAGTACCTGGAGATTTGTCTTCAGCTGCTTTCTTCTTGGTCGGTGCTAGTATTACTCCAGGATCAGATATTCTATTACAGCATGTAGGAATAAATCCAACTCGAATTGGGATTTTGAAGATTCTCGAATTGATGGGTGCGGACTTTCAAATCGTAAATTCTAGAGAGATGAGTGGGGAGCCTGTAGCAGATATTCGAGTTCGATATGCAAAGTTAAGTGGTATTGAGATACCGGAAAGTCTAGTTCCTTTAGCAATAGATGAATTCCCAGCAATTTTTATTGCAGCGGCATGTGCAGAAGGTCCTACTAAACTCTCAGGTGCAGCGGAATTGAGAGTCAAGGAGAGTGATAGAATTTCTTGTATGGCTGCAGGGCTGGATACCTTAGGAGTGAAAAATAAGGTTAAGGATGATGGTATTATTGTTTCAGGAGGAGGGATAAAGGGTGGCAACGTAAATAGCTTCGGTGATCACAGAATTGCCATGGCTTTTGCGATCGCGGGACTAGTCGCGACCGATCCAATTGAGATTAGCAATTGCGAGAATGTTGCAACTTCTTTTCCTGATTTTTTTGAAGTTGCTGCAGGTATAGGTCTGGATATCACGCAGCGATTGTAGGCAGCAGAGGTATGAAAGAAGATCCGATAAGAGTAATTACTATCGATGGTCCAAGTGGCTCTGGTAAAGGCGCACTCAGCTTTTTATTAAGTCAATGGATGTCGTGGAATGTACTTGATAGTGGTGCTATATATCGTGTTCTTGCTTATAGCTGTCGATCTAATAATGTTGATTTACTTAATGAAAATAGGGTAGCAGAGCTTGCGAGAGATTTGAAAGCCGACTTTCAGACTGCAGAAAATGGAGAAATTCGCACCATATTTCAAGGATTTGATATTAGCGATATTATTCGGCGTGAGGAAAGTGGGAAGGCAGCATCAAAAATCGCCAGTATGCCGCGGGTTAGAGAGGCGCTGGTTCTCCAGCAGCAGAGTTTTCGCAAAGCTCCCGGGTTGATTGCAGATGGCAGAGATATGGGAACAGTGGTTTTTCCAGATGCTATTTTAAAAATTTTTCTTTCCGCTGACGAGAGTGTACGTGCCTCCCGTAGGTATTTACAGTTGATGGGTAAAGGCGAAAGTGTTAGTCTCGCCCGCCTCCGAGGAGAGATTGAACTAAGAGATAAGCGAGATATTTCTAGAAAAGTGTCGCCTTTAGTCCCGGCGGAAGACGCACTGATTATAGATAGTACCAATCTTTCGGCCACTGAGGTCTTTGAAAGAGTGTTGGACGAAGTGAGCCGTTTAAAGATTACTTAATTTAAGAAACATTTTTCGGAGAATAAAATGTGGGAGATAAAGGCTTTTCGGCGCCAGCAGCAGCGGCCTTTTTCTAGTGATGTTAAATTTGCCCGATTCGACTGGGAATCGGAGGGCGCATTTATTATAGATGCGCATTTTTATAGGGAAAATTGGTTATGAGCGAATCTTTCGCGGAATTATTTGAGGAGAGCTTAAAGACAGTTGATATGGAGCCTGGCTCTATCGTCACTGGTGTTGTAATTGATATGGACAGCGAGTGGATTACCGTCCACGCTGGCTTAAAATCTGAAGGAGTAATCCCACGAGATCAATTTCTAGACTCTACCGGCCAATGTCAGCTTGACATCGGGGATGAGGTTCAGGTGGCTCTAGAAACCGTAGAAGATGGTTTTGGAGAGACAAAATTATCTAGGGAAAAGGCAAAACGAGTAGAAGCTTGGAAGGAATTAGAACGCTCGCATCTAGAGGATCTTTCGGTAGTAGGTGTTATTAATGGTAAGGTCAAAGGTGGGTTCACCGTTGACATTGCCTCGATAAGAGCATTTTTACCTGGCTCACTTATTGATGTAAGGCCAATTAGAGAAACAGCACACCTTGAAGGTAAAGAGCTAGAGTTTAAAGTAATAAAGTTAGATCAAAAGCGAAATAATATTGTAGTTTCTCGTAGAGCTGTAATGGAAGCAGCAAATAGCGTCGAGAGGGATGCATTATTAGAGAGCTTGCAAGAAGGAATGTCTGTCAAAGGAGTGGTAAAAAATCTGACTGACTATGGAGCTTTTGTGGATCTGGGTGGAGTTGATGGCTTATTGCATATTACTGATATGTCTTGGAAGAGAATTAAACATCCCTCTGAGGTCGTAGAGGTGGGCCATGAGGTTGATGTGAAGATTCTCAAGTTCGACCGCGAACGAAACCGAGTCTCGCTAGGGCTAAAACAACTTGGAGATGACCCTTGGATAAAAATCACAAATCGATATCCAGTCGATAGCAAAGTAACGGCCAAGGTGACTAATTTAACAGATTATGGATGTTTCGCGGAACTTGAAGAAGGTGTAGAAGGTTTGGTCCATGTTTCAGAAATGGATTGGACTAATAAAAATGTACACCCATCAAAAGTCGTTCAGCTTGGAGATGAGGTTGAAGTCATGGTCCTGGAAATTGATCAGGAACGTCGTCGAATATCTTTGGGAATTAAACAATGCCAACAAAACCCTTGGGATGCATTCGGGTCGAAGTACGGTAAGGGAGAAAAGATCTCAGGCACTATAAAGTCCATTACTGATTTTGGAATATTTATTGGGCTTGAAGGTGACATTGACGGACTTGTTCACCTATCCGATATCAGCTGGAAGGAAATTGGTGAAGAAGCAGTTAGGAGTTATAATAAGGGAGATGAGATAGAGACAGTGATTTTGTCGATTGATTCCGAGCGGGAGCGAATATCGCTAGGAATTAAACAACTAGACGAAGATCCATTTATGAACTACACAGAGCTTAATGAGGTTGGTTCGATTGTTTCGGGAGAAATTGTTGAGATCTCTCCAAAGTCGCTTACAGTTAAATTAGCTGAGGACGTGCATGGAGTACTTAGAACGAATGAACTTGCTCTTGACGCTGGAATGGATATTAAAGCAGAATTTAAGATAGGAGATGTAATTGAGTCCAAGATGCTTTCTGTTGATAAGAAGAGTCGAGTGCTATCACTGTCTGTTAAAGCAAAGAATAGAGACGATGAGCAAGAAGCTATCCAGGTAGCGCGAGATCAAGAGGAAATTAATTCTCCGGGTACTATTGGAGACCTCATAAAGGCAAAAATGGATAATTAGACATTAGAAAAATATAGAGTGGGCTCGCATATGCGGGCCTTTTTTTTTTATATTATGAACTTGCGTTCACGGGTTTCTATCCTCAGAATTAGATATCTGGAATGTATGAGTGAGATATAGATGAGGGAAATATGACAAAAAGTGAGCTAATAACCGCGATTTCTTCTAGACAAAATCAGCTCTCCTACCGAGATATAGAGCTAGGAATAAAAACAATTTTGGAACATATGACTGATTCTCTATCCCACGGGAAAAGAATCGAAATTAGAGGTTTTGGAAGCTTTGCCCTGCATTATAGGGAGCCAAGAAAGGCACGTAATCCGAAAACTGGAGTTGCAGTTGATTTGTTGGGAAAATATGTTCCCCACTTCAGACCTGGAAAAGAACTTAGATATAGAGTAAATATTGGAATGCACTCAGACCACTGAGTATACTTGAGTATTTGACCAACAGGGCGTTTCCTAACACTGAATATTTTTAGGCATACATTTACATGAATTGGCTTCGCTTTGCAGTCCTAGCAACTTGCACTAGTATTATGGCATTAATAGGAGCATTGCTCGCTATACAGAATCCACAAGTTGTACCTCTTGATTTATTATTTATAACCTTACCACCAAGGAGCATTGCTCTCTGGATTTTTGCAGCGTTGGGAATTGGAGCATTAATGGGCATAATCGTCTCAGGATTATTAACTTTCCGTTTAAAGGCCCATTTAGGTAGAACTCGTCGGAAATTAAAAGAAACACAATTAGAGGTCGATCAATTACGACGCTCCGGGTTAACCAGTAGTGAATGACTTCCTCGTATTTTGGCTTCTTTTTTTTGCTGTGGGTATCGGTTGGTTCCTTGGTAGGCGCACCATCAATGGATCTTCTTTGCGTTCAGAACTTCCCAGCCAATATTATCGTGGACTTAACTTTCTCTTGGATGGGCGACCTGACGTAGCTGTAGACGCTTTTATAAATGCCCTAGAAGTTAATAGCGACACGTTAGAAACACATATTGCACTTGGTAATTTACTCAGAAAGCGTGGAGAGGTAGATAGAGCAATTCGTATCCATCAGAATTTGTTAGCAAGACCCAGCCTCTCACAAGAACATATTCATTTAGCTCATCTAGAGCTCGCTCGGGATTATGTGAGTGCAGGCTTATTAGATCGTGCGGAGAGATTGCTATTAGACTTAGTTGAGGAAGCACCCGAACAAAGATTAGTTGCTCGCAGGCATCTGCTAGATGTATATCAAAGTGAACGAGATTGGAAGCAAGCAATAAATATTGCTATAGACTTAATTCCAAAGAAGTCAATTTTAAAGACGACTACTAATTTTAAAGAGCGAGGACAATCGGTAGTAGTAGTACTAGCTCATTACTATTGTGAATTAGCTTTAAAAAAAGTTGCTTCTGGAGAATTTTCTTTGTCCCGAGAACTTCTAAACCAGGCAATTCTTCATGACAAGAATTGTGTCCGGGCATTAATACAGCTCGGAGAAACAGAATTGATGAGTGGTCGACCCAAGGAAGCGATCGAAGCATTAAAACAAGTAAAAGAGTACGCTCCCGAGTTTATTTCAGAAACTATTATTCCTCTGCGAGATGCTTTTTCTCAGGCAGGCCGCCGGGATACTATTACTAACTATCTTAAAGAATGTTATCAATCACATCCGAATCCAACCATAGCTTTGGCGATAGCAGAAGACCTTCTTTTAACAGAGGGATCTGAATCAGCTCGGATATTTCTTTCCACCGAGCTTAGGGAGCATCCCTCTCTCAATGGATTGTCAAAGCTTATTAAATTACAGCAAGTCGATTTAACTGGTAAAGTACGGAAAAACTTAGACGAACTTTTGAATTTGGTTGATATTTTGATTAAACAGAGAACGGCATATCGATGTGATCACTGTGGATTTTCCGGACAACAGCTTCATTGGCATTGTCCAGGGTGTAAGTACTGGGGAACTGTAAAGCCTTTGCATTCGGAAGAGGTGGAAAAGATAACGTAAATGAAAAATCCCCCTGAACTAGAGACGCCAATAATAGTGGCTTTAGACTTTCCAGAGCTTAAGATGGCAATTGAGTTTTCAAAAAAACTTGATCCAAGATTGTGTAAGGTCAAAGTCGGAAAGGAATTATTTACTAATTCTGGGCCTGCCGTAGTCGATCAGCTCCAAAATCTGGGATTTGATATCTTTCTCGATTTAAAGTTTCATGATATTCCAAGAACTGTTTACGGAGCCGTTAAACAGGCTGCGTCAATGGGTGTTTGGATGGTGGATGTACATGCATCGGGCGGAGGTCAGATGCTGGCTTCAGCAAAAGAAGCCATTTTAAATTTTGATAAACCTCCGATTCTAGTTGCCGTTACTGTACTAACTAGTATGGAACAAAATGATCTCTCAGGGATAGGTATTGACACTCCCATAGTCGAGCAGGTCTGTAAATTGGCTCAGTTGTCCAAGGGTGAAGGTCTTGATGGAGTAGTTTGCTCGGCTCAAGAGGCTACTGAGTTACGCATCACCCTCGGAGAGGATTTTATTTTGGTATCGCCGGGCATTCGTTCTTCTAATCACTCTATGGATGACCAACGCCGAGTAGTAACGCCCTCGGAGGCTATTCTTGCCGGCGTTAACTACTTAGTGTTGGGTCGGAGTATAATCAGGTCAGCTGATCCGAGTTTTGAGTTGGAAGCTATTCTTCGAGAGGTTAGGCTTGAAAAAGCTTCATAAAAACTCTGTCTGTTTCCATATTCGATGACATGAAATGTCTCGTCACGGGAGCAACTGGTTTTGTTGGCATTAGTCTTGTAGACAAGCTGGTTAATTTAGGCTTTGAAGTAATTGCTGTCAGCAAATCGGGTGGTTTTACGTCGAAAGGTCAGATTGTTCACAGCGTGGATTTTACGTGTGAAATGGTGCCAAGATCTCTCTTGTCAAATTTAGATATAGTCTATCATCTTGGTGGCATCGCCCATCAAAAAGCCTCTTTGGACGAGTATGAGAGAATTAATTTCTTAGCGACTCTTCAACTTGCAGAGGAAGCACATTTTTGCGCTGTTCCAAGATTTATATTTTTGAGTAGTGTACTTGCAAATAGAGGATCAGATCATTTTACTAAACGTATCGATCCCTATGCGGATTCAAAAAAGAAAACAGAAACTGAACTAGCTAGACGTTTTTTCGATAGTACTATGACTATTGAGATTGTTAGAAGTGCGCTCATTTACGGTCCTGGAATGAAAGGTAATTTGCCATTGCTAATGAGAGCTATAGAGAAGGGATTACCGAGACCTCCAGATAAAGGGGCGAGAAATATGATTTCCTTAGATGATTTAGTCCAATTCTTGATTTTGATTGCAGACGAACCGAAAGATCACGTTAGGAGGTTTGTGGTTACTGATGGCGAGATTTATTCACTAGCTAGGTTACATGACGCTATTAGGGCTAAACTTGGTCGAGAAAAAGTGAACAGCTGGCTCCCTTTGGGAGTTTGGAGTGTTATGTCTGATCTCTATGATTTAAGAAGTAAATTGCCGATTGGAACTACATTTCAGAAATTATTTTCTGATCAAGTTTTTGATTCAAGTCATCTTAGGAATTGGAAGATAACCACTTCATTTGAGGATGCTGTAGGGAAAATCCTTAGCTCTTGACGATAGCTATATTTGGAGTATCTAGTGATTATAGTCGCAACTTCCTTTCTTTCATTATTAGCCTGCTGGGGTTATACCATCTACGCTAGAAGAATGAATTGGATTGATTATCCAAATTTACGAAGCGGGCATAATTCTCCAGTAATCAGTGGAGGTGGAATAGCTATCTATGCTGTTTTTCTAATGGTAGCTGTATATCTTAGTATCTCTGTCGATATTGAGTTTTTTGACCATGCTCTCTTATCTCTGGTAACAATCCTGGTGATGGTCGGCTTTGCAGACGACATATCCGAATTAAAAGTTATTTCACGGCTCGTAATTTACTTTACAATATCTTTAATAACGATTCTGACTTTATTTCCTATTAGTAACTATCCCACGGCAGCATATTTTCAGTTTTTTTTAGCATCAATTTGTTTTTGTTTATTTATCAATCTTTATAATTTCATGGACGGTATAGATGGGTTGTTAGCAACGCATTGTATTATTTCGCTAGCAATCGCAGCATTTTTACTGACTATACAGTCAGCCCCAAAAAATTTGGTACTTTTTTGCGGAGTATTAGCGTCGGTTCAGGCAGGATTTTTAATACTTAATTGGTCTCCGGCAAGTCTGTTTATGGGTGATGCGGGTAGTATTCCAACCGGCTTTTTAATGGGAGTTATCGTAATCGAGACATCGACACGAGCTCTTTTGCCCACAACAGTCTGGGCTATCATTTTAAGTCCATTTCTAATGGATTCTATAGGTACATTAATGTTTAGATTATTTCGGTTAGAAAATATTTTTAAGCCGCATTCCTCACATATGTATCAGAGATTGGCGAGACATTGGGATTCACATAGACGAGTCGTAATTATTATGGCTATGTTCCAATGCTTTTGGTGTGCTCCACTTGCCTACTTTGTTACAATTCACCCAAAATATACAATCTATTTGTTATTCTTGACTTACGTCCCTCTATTGCTAGGATTACTCAAGTCGAGGAATTTAGCTTAGATAGTTTCTCTATTTAAGTTCAAACCATTTGATTTTGAGAAAGAGTTAAGGTGCCTCCTGGCCAAAGCGGTGGTAAAGGAAATGCGTGCATGAATAAAGATATTTTATCTGTACTCGGAAGGGTTTTCTGGCATCGAACGGTCTCTATTAGCGCCGAGGTGGCTCTACCCCCTAAGAGGATCGCAATATCGTTGCTGACTCTCGATCTCCTCTATCTTTCACTCTCCATGTTTATAGCTTTTATTCTTACTAGTAATCATGGATATACTGGTTTTGGGGACCTTGAGCTCCTTGCTGTTTTACTTTTAACCCTAGCCATTAGCGCGTTAATCTTTATTCGAGTTGGACTATATAGGGCTATGATCCGTTTTATGGGCCAACATGCGATCTGGACTATCCTCAGCTCCGTGACCTATTCTGCTATAACTCTGGCGATAGTGACCTATCTATCAGAGATCACATTTTCGCCTTTGCTACCTATGACTTATTGGATTTTTGCAGTTCTTTCTGTTGGGGGCACCAGATTATGCGCTCGGGCGTTTTTCCATTCGATAAAATGGTTTAATTCCAAAAATGTAATTATTTATGGAGCGGGGGAGTCAGGTCGTCAACTCTTAACAGCACTTCAGCATGGAGAGAAATTCAGAGTAGTAGCATTTGTAGATGATGACATAAATATCCATGGTACCGTGATAAACGGAGTGCCTGTAGTTCCGCCAGATTCGATGGCAAATATCTCTAAAGAGTTCAATATTTCACAAGTCCTACTTGCCCTACCGACTATTTCAGGCGAAAGACGGAGAGAAATAATTAATTCTTTAGCGGGTTTAACTATTTCAGTAAAAACGATTCCGAAAATTAGCGAACTTGTTTCTGGAAGAGCTTTTGTTGGGCAGATTCAAGATATAGATCTCTCTGATCTCCTTGGCAGAGAACCAGTTCCTCCTAATCCGGAATTAATAGAGAAATGTATCGCTTCGAAAGTAGTTTTAGTTACAGGCGCGGGGGGTAGCATTGGAGCAGAATTATGTAGACAAATATTACAATCATCACCCAAAGTTTTAATCATGTTGGATAATTCGGAGTTCGCGTTGTATAAAATTCAGAATCAGATTAAGTCGGAGATGATATCGAACACTACGGAGCTAATCGGTCTTTTAGGTTCTGCTCAAGACTTTAATCGGATGAGAACAATATATCGTACCTTTAACGTTCAGACAGTCTATCACGCGGCGGCATATAAGCACGTCCCTATTGTGGAATATAACGTTGCTGAAGGTGTTGCAAATAATATATTCGGAACAGCCGCATCGGCGCAGGCGGCTAAAGAGACTAATGTAGAGACCTTCGTTTTAATCTCTACGGATAAGGCGGTTCGTCCAGCAAATGTAATGGGAGCTTCCAAACGCTTCGCAGAGCTTGTTGTACAAGGCTTAGCTTTAGAAGAATCGAAAACTAGATTTTGTATTGTTCGATTCGGGAATGTACTCGGTTCTTCAGGCTCCGTAGTTCCTTTATTCAAAGAGCAAATTCAGGAAGGTGGTCCAGTTACAGTTACTCATCCAGACGTTTCTCGATACTTTATGAGTTTGCAAGAAGCAGCGCAACTGGTACTGCAAGCCAGCGCTATGGGTACTGGAGGAGACGTATTTGTATTAGACATGGGAGAGCCAGTTCGTATCCTAGAATTAGCCAAGCGAATGATTCAGCTATCTGGTTTTGATTCAAATCGCAGTAATGATATTGTAGAAAATATTGATATAGAATTTATCGGTCTTCGTCCAGGAGAGAAATTGCATGAGGAACTTTTGTTGGGGACACGTGTGGCGGGGACAGGCCACCCCATGATAATGCGGGCTGAGGAAAAAGCTCTCGATTTTAGAAGTGTAGAGGAAGCTCTTCAAGAAATGGAAACCTATTGTTTGAGAGCAGACTGTGCAGGTATAAGTTCCATACTTCGGAGAACGGTCGATGGTTACGCGAGTCATGAAATTCGTCATGATCACATTTGGGTGACACAAGGAAATGCTGGGAAGAGATTACCTGAGACGTATATTGATGATGAAAATGTGAAATTTTTCCCAAGGCAGACTCGTAGAGAAAAAAACTAGGTTGTAGAGACTTTGCGAGACATAGATATCTTTAATGGTGACGCTGACGGTATTTGCTCACTAATACAATTGAGGTTGTGTGAGCCAAGAGCAGCATTACTGATTACGGGAGTAAAGCGAGATATTTCATTGTTCAGTCGAGTCAGTGCTCGATCGGGCGATAGGATAACTGCTCTAGATATATCTTTTGATAGAAATAGAGATAACGTTATTCAGGCTTTAGATGCTGGTGCCTCCGTATTTTATTGTGATCATCATTTTTCAGGAGATATCCCTAGTCATCCAGCTTTGAGTACTCTCATAAATACGTCATCAGAGATCTGCACCAGCGTGCTGGTAAACGGATATCTAAAATCTAGTTACTGCGATTGGGCTGCAGTTGGTGCTTTCGGAGATAATTTAATAAAGACGGCGATTAAAGTGTTGAAGCCACTGTCGTATAATCAATCTAAGGTAGATATACTTCAAAAACTGGGAATCTATATTAACTATAATAGCTATGGACTTAATTTAGAGGACTTAAATTGGCTCCCTTCTGACTTGTATCTAACTATGGCTTCTTATGAATCTCCTCTTGACTTTGTTTCCCAAAATCCAGAATATTTTGAGAAATTAGAGTGTAGTTATCATAGTGATTTTGACAAAGCCCTTTCTATAGCTCCAAAATATATGGATGACAGAGTGGCTGTTTTTTTTCTTCCAAACAAATCTTGGTCGAGAAGAATTGGCGGTGTCTTTGGCAATCAGCTAGCAAATGAAACACCCTCACGTGCACATGCTGTATTAACTGAAAGAACTGATGGAGACTATCTTGTAAGTGTTCGCGCGCCAATCAATAACAGACAAGGAGCAGATACGATTTGTCGACAGTTTTCTACTGGTGGTGGCAGATCCGCGGCGGCGGGAATAGACCATCTACCGGCAGAAGAAGTAGATAACTTCATAAAAATGCTTTCACAAAGCTATCGCTAAAAATAATGAGGTAGCATTGAGATTATCGTTCTTATTCTTCGCGTTTATTTTTTCTGTTTCGTCAAATTCTGTAGAGCGGAAAATTCTTGCTGAGAGTTCGGTTGAAATTACTCAGATTAAAATAGAAGCGGGAGTTCAAGTTGAAGCAAGTTATTTTGCTCAAGATGGAGAAGATTTTTCCTTCAGCGCAGATTGGAGTTTCCTCTTAGATAATGACTATCCAGATAAAGCGAAGATAGAGGTGATTTTTGATTTGGGTAATCACTATGTAGTGTCTAAATCAAATCGAATTATCGGAATTACGCGACAGGAATTCTATGATTTTCAGTATTTAGTTGATGGTGTAGGAAGCTGGGATATGGATCAGAGAATACTTTTCTTTCAGATAGAACCCACTGGCCTAGATAATGGTATCGCTTCAAGAACATCTTTCTCTAAAAAGCCAAGCTGTAAAAAAGTCTCCGGATTATTTGCCGATCGAGCTTGCCAAACATTTCTAAATTCCAGCTTTGCGCTAGAGGGAATTAAGCTAAAAATCAGATTTTCAGATACTTTTAGTCACTTTGAGGGCGAAGGTACACTTATACAGCATGGTGGTATTGGCCTTAACGAAAGTTTTACTACAATTGATATCTATTTTACAGGTAAAGCATCTATTCAGAAGTGACATATGTTAGGAACAAAAACAGGCAATAACGGAGTATTGAATCATAGATAATCGTTGAACTTAGATCTCGAAAATAAGGGAAGAAATGTCAAGCGCAAATCGATTAACTAAAGAGTGGAATTTACTAGCTGATATTGGTGGAACTCACGCTAGATTTGCAATCGAATGCCTTGAGAGAAAGATCATTCATGACGCCCTTATCTATTCAGTCTCACAATATGGCTCTTTGGATGACGTTATTGATACCTTTTTATACGATGTGGAGATACTCGGACTTTGGCACCCGTATCCCACTAGGGCTTGTTTCGCTGTTGCTGGCGTAGTGGATAATCCTGTTATTCGATTTACTAATAGTGCTTGGCAATTTACTAAGTCCCAAATTTCAGAAAAGTTGGGAGGTATTTCTATCGAGATCATTAACGATTTCGAAGGCGTAGCCAGAGCAATACCACATCTCTCCACCGCAGACTGGTATGAATTGGATATCTCTAAGGGCAAGTCTAGCGGGCAAAATTTTGCTATTCTTGGTCCTGGTACTGGTTTAGGAGTGGCAGGCCTAATTTCATGTAAAGGAGATTACAGAGTAATTTCAGGTGAAGGGGGGCATGCCGACTTTGCGCCGATAAATGACAAAGAATTTAGAGTGTTTAAATATTTAGAGAATAGATTTGGACGAGCCTCTCTGGAGAGGCTTTTATCTGGAGAAGGAATAGTCAATATCTACTCAGCATTAGCTGAAGAAATCAAAACTTCAGTTAGAACCTTAGATGAAGTGGCTATAGGTAAGGCAGCAGACTCCGGAGAGGATGAATTTTGTCTAGAGGTTATGAATCTTTTTTTTTCTATTTTAGGAAGTACGGCGGGTAATCTTGCCCTAACCTTTGGCGCAAGAGGAGGAGTATATATTGCTGGTGGAATAGTTCCTCGGTACATCACTCTTCTGGAGAAGAGCACATTTCGATCTCGATTTGAAGATAAAGGAAGATACCAAGCTTATCTAAAAGAAATACCAATAAGAATCATTACTCGTTCAGATGCAGGACTGATTGGTGCTGCTGATAAACTTGATTTACCAATAAGATGATTGATTCTTTATCATTTGAAAGCCTGTGTGAAGCTTCTATTATCCCCGTATTAGTGGTGCGAGAGGTGGAACTGGCAGTACCTGTTGCACAAGTTTTGCTTGATAGTGGATTGCCTACTATAGAAGTTACCCTCCGCACTGAGGCAGCAATACCATCAATTAAGAAGATTTCTGATACGCTTCCCGAAGTAATTGTTGGTGCAGGAACAGTACGCACACCTGAGCAACTCACTCTGGTAAAAGATTCTGGTGCGGCTTTTGCTGTTTCACCCGGTACCAGCGAAAAATTATATGACTCAGCTGTCGACTCTTCTTTGCCATTTTTGCCTGGAGTTGCAACCCCATCAGAGATACTTAAGGCAAGAGAAGCGGGCTTCACTATCTGTAAAATTTTTCCATCGGAAAAATTGGGAGGTGTTGAGATGCTAAAAACCTTAGCGGAAATTTTTCCTGAGATGAAGTTTTGCCCTACTGGAGGAGTTAGCGAGGCTAATTTAGTGAGCTATCTTTCCTTGACTAGCGTGCCGGTTGTGGCGGGGTCATGGATAGCACCTGAATCTCTAATCGTAGCAAAAGATTGGACAGAAATAGAAAACCGCTCGCGGCGAGCAGTTGAATTAGTAGGAAGTTTAGGAAAAGAGTAAATAGATTGATAAGTAAAGCGTCGCGATCACATCGATTAGAAAAAAATATATATAGTGATCTCAACACTTCTGATGGAGGACTTATTGTGAATGGACCATTAGATGGTTATCGGATAATCGAATTAACATCAACGGTATCCGGACCCATGGCAGGAATGATCCTGGCGGATCAAGGTGCAGACGTCATTAAGATAGAACCGCCAGCAATTGGTGATTTAGCTCGTTATATGGGAAGTTCCCGTAATGGTATGAGTGCGATGTATGCTGTATTAAATCGCAACAAAAGGTCGCTTGTACTGGATTTTAAGGAAGTATCTGATAAGAATATTTTTAACAAATTAATTCAAACCGCGGACGTACTGATTGAGAATTTTCGACCAGGCGTGGTTAAGAAATTGGGTCTTGATTATGATTCTTTGCGGGTAATACGACCTGATTTGATCTATGTATCTATAAGTGGTTATGGGCAGACGGGGCCCTATTCTAAGCGACGTGTATATGATCCTTTGATTCAGGCATCCTCAGGAACGGCAGCGGAGCAATGTGAATCGAGACCAACAAACGTCAGAACAGTTATGTTTGATAAAGTGACAGGATTTACAGCAGCTCAAGCTATTACAGCAGCATTACTCCAAAGAGTAAAAACCGGATCTGGGCAGTATCTTCCAATTTCAATGTTAGCCTCGGCTTTGTATTATCAGTGGCCCGATTTCATGTGGTCTCATACATTGCTTGGAGAGGACGTAACGCATGCTGGAGAGCTGGCAGATTATTTTCAAATTTATAAGGCAAAGGATGGCTACCTTGCAGTGATATTAGTTTCGGATAAGCATTTCCGAATACTTTGTCAGCTATTTGAATCCCCATTGATCGAGGATCCACGATTCTCATCATTCCCGAATCGTATAATAAATGGCGACGAGTTGCGGAACGCTCTGGATTCTATTTTTTCGGTATATCTTGCAGACGATATCTGTAGAAAACTTGATGGGAATAACATCCCCTGTGCGCGAGTAGCCACGCTGGATGAAATTCACAAAGATAAGCAGGTTAAACATGAGGGAGCCCTGATAGAAAGCGATCATCCTGTAGTGGGACCAATGAGATTTGCCAAGATACCTTTTCAGTTTGCCGGTCAAGGTGATTTTCTTAAGTATCACGCTGCTATTTTAGGCCAACATAATCGCGAGATTTTAGAAGAATTAGATATATCCGAACTAGAGATTACTAAAACTGAGGAGCGCGAACGCCTTAATCGTGAAAAGATGGCTGATTTCAATCTGTTACAGGCGAAGTAAAGTTAGGTTTATTTTTTTAAGTTAATTTTTTGTACCAATTCGTATTGCTGAAAAAATACGATGGTTGATCCGCCATCCCTCTTTAAGCTTTATTACGGAGTCGTAGTAAGAACCATAGAAAACGCGATGGCCAGCAGCTTTAGTGCTGTTGTCAATTGGAAAAATACCACGGCTCCGCATCTCGATTTTTTCAGACGATACGGAAAAATGAGTATTAGTAATAAGATGTGCAAGTGGATGACGACCCTCGTGAGCCATAAAATATTTAATTTCAGATAAACCATTCATAGTGACGAGGTCAACGACTTCAAAAACCGCGTCGTGAGTAAAAATACTCGCAAGAGCATGCCAGTCACAATCATCTATTGCATCGACGTAGCGCGCATTGAGTTCGTAAAGTTCTAATTTATCTTCTAAGGTAAGCACTAGTTAATTAATGATTTACATTTTTATGATAACCACCGGCCAATCGGAGTTTTGAGCCATAGCAGCTGCATAAATTTGATCATATTTGACGCGGTCCTCTCTGAATATGGATATGCATTGGGTATTTTTCCACCACGTTTCTCTACAATGATAGGCATTTCATGACAATAACCGCGAAGCCCTTTCTTACCATTAACTTGACCAACTCCAGAATTCTTCTTCCCCCCGAAGGGAGCCTCTGGTATCCCGTAACTCATCGCCATATCATTTATTGAACATGCTCCCGTATCTATTTGAAGAGCTAGCTGAATGCCACGAGCTTTGTCCTGAGTCCAGATATTACCGTTTAAACCATATTTAGAATCATTAGCTAGCTTTATTGCTTCGACTTCATCTCGAACCTTTTGTATGCATAATATAGGGCCAAAAGTTTCCTCTACCATGATATCCATATCATTATTTACCTCTGTTATTACAGTTGGTCTATAGTAGAGGCCTTTGAGATCCTCGTTTCGAGATCCACCCATAAGGATTGTAGCCCCCTTACTTTTTGCGTCGCTGACGTGACGTTCTATAATTTCTAATTGCTTATCCCAGAATACAGCTCCAATACTTTCATTATATCCATATTGTGAACCTTGCTTGAGTCCTTGTCCGGCAACAAGTACTTTTTCCAGAAAGGTGTCGTATATTTCTTTCACCACATAAATTCGCTCTGTTCCACAGCAATAATGTCCCGTATTCATACAGGATCCTAGCCATGCACCTTGGACAGCGCGATCCAGATCTGCATCAGCGCAGACGATCATTGCGTCATTTCCTCCCAGCTCGAGAGTCACAGGCTTAAGCTGGCGCGCGCAGGACTCCGCTACTTTTCTTCCTGTGGAAACACTACCCGTAAAAGATACTTTATCGACGTCACCATTCACAATTGCCGCGCCGGTTTCCCCGTCACCTAGTAACACCTGAAATACCCCTTCTGGTAAACCGGCTTCCAGAAAAATAGTTTCGGCTAGTTTTGATGAGTAGGGTGTAACCTCTGAACCTTTAGCGACGACAGTATTTCCTGCTAAAATCGCCTGACAAGCTTGATTCATCATTAATACGAATGGTCCATTCCACGGGGTGATTAGTCCAATAACTCCCAATGGCCTATAGATGATATGCAGCTCTTTGGTAAATCGCATTACGCCATGAATTTTTCTCTTTCGTGGTTTAAGAAATGCCTCAATATTTTTCGCGTAGTAACAAAGTGAATCAGCGACCGAAAATACCTCCATACTCATCGCGTCAGTCCGAGCTTTTCCAGTTTCAGAGATTACAGTATCCATTATCAGATCAGCTTTTTTTACAACCAGTCGACATGCTTCGTCAGCTATCGTAGCGCGTCTTGTAAAGGAAGTTTTCGACCATATAGATTGTGCTTTTCTCGCAGTTGATATGGCGGCAGATACATCTTGCTGATTAGCGCAGACTATCTGTCCAGTCGTCTCTAGTGTAATGGGACTCTTAAGTATGAGGTTTCGATGACCATTACTCGTGCCACTGGTTTCATAGATAGACATTGTAGAATCTCCAAAGATCTTATCACCCGATCTTCAAAAGAATAGCGATGTATTAAATCGGGTTCAGATAGAATTTCTATCCACCTGACTCTAGCGCAATAATGACATCACTAAAAGATATGAACAGAAATTTATATTTATATTTACACAGAGGACTTAGTGAAATTAGTCTTTATTGTTAAGCGATTCTATAAATAGAGGACGGTGATTAGCATGCTAGACACCTGTCTAAAGGGAGTCATCTCAAAAATTCGAAGGTGATCTAACGAGAACTTCTGGACTTGATTTATAAATATATTAGAAAAATGTCAACGCTGTTAGATATACTATCCCATGCACGAGTAGTGCTATCACGCAATATCCCATGATATCACGTATATGTAGGCCAGCAATTGCGAGCACTGGGACGGCAAAAAGAGGTTGGATAGCATTTGTCCAAGACTCGCCTATCGCAACAGACATTGCAATTCTAGAGATATCTGCACCCATTTGTAATGCTGCATCGATCATGATGGGGCCCTGGACTGCCCATTGCCCTCCAGCTGAAGGAATAAAGATATTTAAAATAGCAGCAGACGCGAAGGTCAGGTGGGGTAATGTCTCTACTGTTGATATATGAACAAAACCTGTTACAAATAATTCGCCCAGCCCAGACCCCGCCATTATCCCCATAAGTCCGGCATAGAGAGGATATTGAATAAGGAATGGTCCTGCTACTTTGGCTGCGTTTGATAATAGTTCCACATAATGTTTAGAAGAATCACAAAATAGTAGTCCTAAGACAACAAATATCATATTGAGGGAGTTAAGGTTAAGAGAACCACCGAGTAGAAAATGACGCAGAATATAGAATCCAGCGAACAATCCCAGTGCCAGCGTAACCCAGCGAGAGTTTTCAAGTTTTTGAGATGGTGTCAAAAGATTCTCTTCAAATTTTCTTGATTCTTGAGAAAGCTTAGGTTCTGACAGCACCATTTCGCGTGTTGAATCTGCATCTGGAGCGGCCAGCGCGTATGCGATCGGGAGTAATATCATATTTGCTGCAACAATCGACATGCTCCATGGAGAAAAAATTGTTTGATCCAAAGGTATCAAACCGATTTTATCTATTAAAAAGTGATCCGGCGTGTTCAATATTAGTTGGATAGAGGCTGAGAGTCCTTGCATCCCTACTGCAGATCCAGAATATCCACATGCGACTAGCAAGGGATAGTCAACTTTTATCCCTCGTTCTCGAAAATTAGTTCCGATTATCCGAGATACTACCGCAGGCACAATTAAGCCGATTCCCCAAGAAAATAAGGAAAAAAAACCAGCTAAAAGAGTAATTCCAACATAAGCCATGCGAGCCGAATGGATTCTTAGTGCGAAACTAACCAATAATTTGTTTACCGGACGAGTATGTGCAACGACATGACCTAATGCGAGAATTAATATCATCTGACAAGTAAATTTTAATAAACTCCAATAGCCATTACCCCATGCATCAATGGTCTGTCCTACGGTGAAGTCAGTGAAAATGAGTGCCGCGAAATAGCATAATAAGGTAAGGAAAATTGCTATTACCAATGGATCTGGCATCCAGCGTTCTGCAACTTTCACGAAAAATGACGTAGTTGTTTTCAGCATTATCTTACTCAAAATTTAGGTAGAAAATTAAAAGCAGCACCAATATAGCAGACAAATTGTAGCGCACCATAACACATGATAAAGAAGATTAATGGATTCCCACCCCATACCCGGTAGTTTGGACTACCATACTTAAGTCGACTTTGTTTGGCGGCTAGTGCGGGTACGATGCTGCCAAATATACAGGCAAACATTCCAGCGAGACCGATTGCATAGACAAATCCATTAGGATAGAAAAGTCCGCCAACAGATGGTGGTAAGAAAGTTACAACAGTGGTTTTGAATCTACCTAATGAATTATCGGCAAAGTTAAACTTATCGGCTATAAAATCGAATAAACCGAGTGTTACACCTAAAAAGGAAGAGACTACCGCCATATTTGCAAACATCGCTAAAGTACTAGCTAAGAACACTTTATCCGTCTTACTACTTAAAGCATTAACTAGATCTCCGATATTGCCACCCAAAGAATTAATTGCACTAAAATCGTCGCGTGGTATGTTTCCTAGTGTTGCGCCTAACCAAATTAGATAAAAACTCAGTGCTAAGATAGATCCGAAAAGTAAACATCTCTTAACAGCTCTTACGTTAGAAGAATAATACTTAATAAGGCTTGGTACACAGCCGTGGTAACCAAACGAAGTCATGAAGTATGGTATGGCTACAGCGATATAGATTACGTATTCTAGCCTCCCAATAAAAAGCACTTCTAGCTCCGTGTACAATAAGAATCCTTGAACAGAAAGTAGGAAAGAGATAAGCATTCCAACTACAAGTATAGCTGAAAGGCGTCCAACAAAATGAGTGCCGTGCCACACACAAAATGCTAGGCCTGCCGAGAAGAATATTCCAGAGAGAAATATTGGAATATCTAAATTAGAAATACTTTTTATGGTGTGGGACACGATCGATCCACCACCGCTAATATAAGCATAAGTTAAAATATAAAGAATAAAGCAAAGTGAAATATTATTTAGAAGATTCCATCGTGGCCCCAATAAATCATGTATAAAAGTATCGAAACTTGAGCCAGGAATATAATTTAAATTTGCCTCCATAATTAGTAGGCTTGAGTGGAACATACAGAACCAGGTGAAGATAATAAGTAGTGCCGACCATTCAAACCACATACCCGACGAAATTATGGGTAAAGAAAACATCCCTACTCCGATGGCGGTGCCTGCTACTATAGTTATGCCGGGCAATAGCGAGTAGAATGACGTTAATGAGTTTCTAATCAGAGCAAAGGCCCCTTTTTAATATAAGGAGATGCTCCTAACGTTATCAGCTAATCTGTCAATAGGAAATATTCATTTAGTAAATATGATTCCGATAGCCGAGGTATAACCATTAAGTTGATCCTTACGTAAAATATAAATTTGATATTAAAAGATAATCTCCTCTCTTTTTTAGTTAAAGTTATTCAGAAAATTATAATTTAGCGTGGGAAGCAAGGTGTCAAAAAAAATAAAAATTGGCGTCCTATAGATCAACTAACAGGTTTTCAATTACTTGATACATTCCAAAAATTTAATCAGCGAGACGATGTATTTTGTCGCTCCAGATGGGACCCTGAAATCAAGTCAGACAAGGCAAGTGCCTTCTTTGGTGGATATTTTATGCCTAATGCACGCTCGAGAACTACAGATGGTTTCAGTCAGAGAGATTACGCATTACGCAATGCTGCTTGGCATGTTACCAATATCTTGCGTGACATTAACAAGCATGAGACAGGTAGAAAAGAGGGTTTCTTCGACCACTTTACGACTCATGACGAGGGTTGGACAGAGCCTTATCTTTTTGAGAGCGATGAACAGGCGACACGTGATATTCGAAAGGTAGCGAAATTATTTGAGGCAGACTTATTTGGAGTTTGTGAGTTTGATGATCGCTGGATGTATAGTGAAATTTATGATGATACTGCGAATGAAAGTAAACCTCTTGATCTCCCTGAGGGATTACCTTTTGTGATAGTTATTGGTGAGTCGATGGATCAAAGATTGACAGAGACAGTTCCCTCTGCGTTATCAGGTAGTGCGACTGGTTTAGGATATTCATATGACTCCATGACTTTAATAACGCTAGCACAGTATATTCGAAATTTAGGCTATCAAGCTTATGCGAGTATGAATGATTCCTCATTGGGTATACCTCTAGCGGTGCAAGCAGGTCTCGGTGAGGTTGGAAGGCATAGTCTATTGATTACTGAGGAATATGGACCAAGATTAAGGCTAGGTAGAATTTTTACTGACCTGCCATTAGTAATTAGCCGACCAAAAAAATTTGGAGTCAAAGAATTTTGTTCGATCTGTGATCGTTGTGCAGTGGCCTGTCCACCAAAGGCGATTCCTAAAGATGATCCGTCTGTAAAGATACACAATCGATCTAATTTAATAGGGGTTGAGAAGTGGACAGTCAATGCTGAAAAGTGTTTTAACTTTTGGGTAAACCAAAACACTGACTGTTCAATATGTATCAGAGTTTGCCCTTATAATCGCGACTTCACTCGTTGGTATAATAGGCTATGGAAAAAACTTGCCGGCTCTCCTTTGCGCCGAATGGCACTTTTTTGGGATGATCTCTTTAGTGATCGAGCACGAAAGAAATCTAGTAATTGGTGGAATGAATCGTGATTCGCTATAGCGATGTTTACGATTTAGCTATCGAGCGAAAAGGTGGTAAGGAAAATCTAGAAAGGTTGATTACCTCTTCCTCAAAATTAACAGATCTCAGATTCATCACCGATGATAGATGTCTTGCAGAATTCACAAAAAAAATTTTTCAGTCAGGTTTTATCTGGAAGGTTGTGGAAAAGAAATGGAATGGTTTCGAGGAGGTCTTTTGGAAGTTCGATATAGATAAGCTTTTGTTAATGCCAGAGGAAATGCTCGAAAGGAAATCTCAGGACAGAAAAATTATTCGTAATTTTAGAAAAGTTAAGACGATCATCATAAATGCTCAAATGATTAAAGATACATGTGAGGTAGAGAGTAAAAAGTTCGGAAGATTCCTCTCAGATTGGCCGAAAGAGGATCTTGTAGGACTCTGGCTTTATCTGAAAAAGAAAGGTGGCCGTTTGGGCGGAAATACCGGACCTTATGCCTTGAGGGCACTAGGGTTAGATTGTTTTCTTTTAACCAAAGATATTGAGGGGTTTCTCAGATCGTATCGAGTGATTGATAGCGGAATAAGCTCCAAGAAAGCATTATATGCTGCACAAGACTTCTTCAATGATCTCAGCGATGATTCAGGACGAAATTTTGCTGAGCTGAGCCGTTTGATTGCTTTTTCCTACGGTGATAACTGGGTAGGATTATCTCCATAGATAGCTCTTTTTCCTATTCATTTTCAAGTTAAGAGAATTGGTGGAAAGAGAAAGAACGACATAATGCCTGGTATTGTAAAATAGAGGTTATGATAATGGATTGCCTCTCTTTCAACCTAGTGCCAGCATACCGCCACAGGAAAATAAAAAATGTTGATAATTAGGTGAAAAATGGTGAAAATTATATGTGGGATAGCTACAGTCTCTAAAAAGCACTATCTAATTAAATTGAGATTTTAGTAAATTTTTTTTGCTTTTGGTCGACATAGAGGTAGACTGGGAGCATATTAGAATACGAGGTCAGTTACAATGCGGACAGTGATGGTGAAGTTGGGACTGGTTCTTTCTTTCTACTTTCTATCTAACATTTCTTATGCCGATATGTACAATGTTCCTGGCTCCTCATGCGCAGCGATCAACCCAGCACAAGCTAAAGCTATGAACTGGACAGAGCTGGGAATCGTTAACAAGGATACTCGAAACCTTTGGATTATGTGTCCTTTATTGAGAAAATCTTACAGTGGTGCGACTGGGGAAAATCAGACTTATTTTTCTGCTGGTATAATCCCTTTCTCATGTGGAAGTAGCGCGTGTGGAGAAGCCAACACAGCAGCAGTAGATATTAAATGTATTATGAGAGAGTATTCTGGTGGTGTTGCAAAACGTGCCAAAGTGGAGGATAGAACGTTAAATCCAGGGGAGCAGGTAGGAATAAGCTATATGAATTGGCAAGCTCAAGATGTAGAGGGAAGTATTTTCAACATTGCATGTTTGTTGCCTCCTAATACAGGTGTTTCTACCCTGCTTACCGATTCTACGACGGATTCTAGCTCTACACTTATTACGGATGCCTTAGCGGATCTTCCCACTTCCCCATAACTACCGTAATTAATCAGTTTGCATGGGATCGTTGATTTCCGTGACGCTTTTGTCAGGCTACTGTTTCTATAAAAATAAGAATTGGAAATGACAAAGTCTCAACAAAACTCCCATTCGTTAGTTATAGGCTACGTGCTTTGGGTATTTGGTTTCCTAGGGTCTCACAGGTTTTATTTTGGGAAACAGATTTCTGGGATTCTCTGGTTCTTTACTTTCGGTCTATTTTTTATTGGGTGGTTGATAGATCTTTTTCTCATGCCTAGTATGGATCGAGAGGCAGATAGTCGCTATACAGAAGGTCGAATAAATCACAGTCTTGCTTGGATCTTGCTCACTTTTTTGGGAGTTTTTGGAGCCCATCGTATTTATATGGGAAAGTGGCTATCTGGAATTATATATCTTTTGACCTTTGGATTGCTTGGTATAGGGATCCTATGGGATCTGCTGACGCTTAATGAGCAAGTTTCCAACATCAATATAACTGAAATCCTAGGGTGATTTTGCTCTAGCTCTATCTATAGTTGATTCAATGAGTGGGATTACTTCGAATAATAGCAAGTTGATAGCTGCGGATGAAGAGCTGGTATCGTAGTCGTCGATAGCCATGTAACCACCGATGCCTCTTAAAGTATCAATCCAGGCGACTGCTCCAAAGGCACCAGGATCCCAATAGAGGTAGGGTATTTTGTTGGAGCCATATGAAATTCGCCAGCCCATGCCATAGTTTGTGCGGAACTCTTTAGTTCTATTAATCTGTAATTGCTTAATTCCATCAATGGACAAAATTCTGTTACCTCCGCACCATCCTCCTCTAAGGTGAGAAATAAGGATTTTCGCGTAGTCTCGCATATTTGAGATGGCACCTCCTCCTATATGCGGATTCTGCTGCCCTCGCAAGCTATCCAAGGTCCCATCCCAGGCACCTAGTGAACTCCACATATTGCCATATTCGAAGACCTCCAATGCACATGGGTCCGCCAAATAATGACGGACAATTTGTCTCCAAGATTTACCGGTAGCTTGTTCAGCTACTAGACCCGCTAGCTGCCACTGCGACCCTCCATAGTCGTATACACTTCCTGCTGGTGAAGTACCTTTTAGCTCATTTTGATAGATTAATTTCCCACATTCCTGAAGGGAGCCAAATGGCTGAAATTGGCAGAGGTGTAAATTATAGTCCGTCAAAGATTCTAAGCCTGGTATTCCAGAAGTATTACTAAGAAGTTGAATCGTTGTGCGATCCTCGTAAACTCCTTCCCAGGGAATATAATTTTGTATTTCTTCTGACACGCTAAAATTTATAGCCGGATCTTCGTCTATGGCCATTAACAACATAGCGCTTGGTACCTTGCTGGTTGATGCTAGCATAGCAATAAGATCTATATTATGGTCGCCAAAGGCAGCTTCATGAATAGTTCCGAGTTCTGCATCTACTATTGTATAAGACACACCTTGAGTATCATCAGTTTCATCTAAAAATTCCTGGAATATGTCATCTGTCTCAGTGAAGTCGTAAGTTATTTTTTGAGGATAAGAAATTTTTATTGAATGAAGATCAATTCCAGAAGATAGATCACATTGTACGCTAAGACTACTTTTTTCTGTTGTCTTAGAAATTGATTGCCAGCCGAAATCTACCTTTTCAAGTCCCCCTAAAAAAGTCTGCTTAGTAAAACCTGATACTACCGTGGAAAAAAGAGTTTCCATTAACGTACAAGTAATTTGTTGTTCTTTTTCGATCTTATTAAGAAATTTTATGACGATACTCAGAGCAGGAGATGTCATATCGAGGGGGGATTTAATGTCAGTTGAGGGAATAGGGCAGATGATAGAACTTAGAGAATTACTGTTATTGGAAACACCGACTTCTGAAGATACGAGGTAGTTTGTAGGACTTGAGCTTATTGGCTTACAAAACGAGCCGGGAATTTCCCATTCGTCTTTATCTGTGCTTAAACTGGATTTCCTTATTTCGAACCATCCTTTTTGATCTATATTCTTATGATTCTTTATTAAAATTTCCTCAGTAAGCGGTGGCTTGGGAATTGCTAAGACAAAGCAAGACGATGTGAGGAAAAAGGTCAGAGTGGACCATAACAAGTTATATAATACAATTAACCGCACTAAGATTCTCCAGACTCTCCTCAAACCTAGCATCATGTCTTATATCAAAATCAGGTTTGATCTAATTGAATTTTAAAAACCAATCCTCATATATAGTATGTGGTTGCTCGGAAGAGATCCATATTAAAACAAAAACGGAGGCCAGACATTTTATGTTGGCTGTACTATTTATTGCTCTTTAAGAGGATATAATTATGACTAAATTAGATTTTGCACCACTATATAGATCCACGGTCGGTTTCGATCACGTGGCATCTCTCCTAGATTCGATTTCGACAGAAAGAAGCCAGCAAAGTTATCCACCATATAATATTCAGCGGATGGATGAAGACGCTTACGAAATAACTATGGCAGTCGCTGGCTTTAGTGAGGATGATATAGATATTTGTTTAGAAAATGACGTGCTTACTATCAGTGGTCAAAAAAGTATCGATGAAAAAGACAGAAACTATCTTTATCGAGGTATAGCGGAACGTGATTTTAAGCGGCAATTTAGATTAGATAAATATATCAAAGTGATCCGGGCTTCCCTAGAAAATGGTCTTCTCTACGTTGCTTTACAAAGGGAAATTCCAGATTCGATGAAAGCTAGAAAAATTCCGATAAATACACTAAAACAGGTACTTTAGGCTAATTCTTAAGGAGATGTAATGAAATAAGGAGGTTAATTACCTCCTTATTGTTGTTTGTGATTCGCCATTTGAATTTTGTATATTTATACTCTAGTCAGTTGGTATATATTGCAGATCGAGATTGAAAATATAGGAGGGTGAGATCATGGCAGGTAAAAAAGCTGAGGATAACTATGACACAGATGTCGCAATCAGTTCGCTCAGAGATATGTTTGATATACATGATACTGTATCTGAAAATAAGCTAGCAGTGTGTCAGGCGCGAGCAACTATTGACGAAAATAGGCAAATGATCCTCTCAAATTATACCGCAGCGTTTATGGGTAATCGTCAATTAACCAATGATCATACAGAGGAAATTTTTGAAATACGTAGGGCTCTGTTGAGTGGTGTGGAGGTAGCTACCGACGTTGAGGCAGAGTACGTTGATTCTAAAATGTTAAGAGCTTCTCTTGCTCATCTGGAGCACCGAAGTCGCCTCAACTCGTCAGTACTTGAGGTGAATGATGAATTGGTTAAAGTGAATGAAATGCTCATTGATATTAATAGAAAAATTATGAGTATCAATAAAGGTATTATGGATTTTAACAATCAGGAACTAAAAACCAACGAGTCACTGTTGACAGGACAAAAAGCGCCCCAAAGCGCTACTCACTCAGTTAATCGAAGGCTACAAAAGGAAAATACTGAAAAATTAAAAGAACTTAAGAAAATTGCGGCAAAGAATACCTCTAAAATTAAGAAAATGCGTATGAGATCGGAACGAAATGCGGCACAAGTTATTAAAAATAAAACATCTATTAGAAATAGAAGAAAAGCATTAGAAACTACTGGAGAAAGAATAAGTAAAAATCGGGCAGGAATTAGGAATGTAATTTGATTTTGGGCTAGAAATTTCTAGATTTGTATTTGCTCAAAAAATAATGGATAGATTTTATTTATTAAGTTATGAACGATATAGAAGCCATCATCGAACTCATCGAGTGGCGTGACAATGGGTATTCGCAAGGGAGGGCACTGCCACCTAGGTCCTATTTTGACAATGATCTATTTACTCTAGAGAAGCATAGAATATTCCGCGATGGTTGGGTATGTGTTGGCAGGTCAAATGAATTAAGAGCCGTTGGAGACTACATCACTAGGGTTGTCTCAGACCAACCCTTGGTAATATTGAAAGATGAGACGAACGAACTAAGAGCCCTATCTAATGTTTGTAGGCATCGGCATGCACTACTGATGCAAGATCGAGGTAGTACATCTCAGCTTATTTGTCCCTATCATGCCTGGACATATCATCTTGATGGTAGCTTAAAAGCAACACCATATATGGATAAACCACAGGAGTTAGAATGTAATTTACCGAGTTATGAAGTTCAGGAATGGTATGGTTTCTTATTTGTTCACCTGGGATCACCGTTAGAAAATATTAGCAGTCTAGCGTCAGGTCTGGATTCCGACTTGGTTCACTACGAGTTAGAGCGACAATTTGATGTTTATTCCAACGAAATGGAAATCGCCACGAATTGGAAGATGATGGTTGAGAACTTTACTGAAAGCTATCATCTTTTTCGAGTTCATCCAAATACGCTTGAACCATATACTCCGACAAAAATGCTTGAAATTGGTGTTCCAGGATCCGGATTTAATAGACATTATGTTTATTATAAGGAAAATTTTAGGAAGCAGCCGCTTGGTAGAATAGTCCCAGAACCGCATTGCGATAGAGAGGTAGTTACTTGTCTCTATCCAAATTTATTACTTGTTGCGGCGCCAGATTCAACTGTATGGGCATGCATTGAACCGATAGACGCAGGCCGCACCTTATTAAGATATGGAGTGTTACAACACGAAGCATATGAAAATGAACCAGACTATGCCCAAATAATTCAGGATCAAATAGATTTAACGGAGGCATTTAATGCAGAGGATAAAGTTCTTTTGGAGTCTATTTTCCGAGGCATCTCAGCTCCCGATGCTAGATCTTCTATTTTAAGTCCGATGGAAAAACCTATCCTCGATTTTGCATCTTACTATACTTCAGTTTTACTGCATGACAGCTAATTTTTTAAAAGTAGTACTTTTAATCCTGCCGATCTTTAATGATTGCATCGATAATAGCTGAGACATTCTCGGAATATAATCGCCCAGAATATTCTGCAAAATCGCGTGATTGATGGAAAGAATCTAACATAAATGGTATCCCAGAAGTGGTTTGATAAGCACAGTTTTCTAGCTTCCTACCAGGACATAGTAGGTCGATGCGATCGATAAAATGATTCGTTAAAGACATAATATCGTTGTATAGTCGATGTCTTTCTGGGTTATCCGAAAAAATCTGGACATGCTTTTCGTCAATGCAATGTTTTGCATCTCCAAGCTCAAAGATATAGTGACTGCAGTGTCTTTTGGTATTTATATAGCCTCCAAGTGTCATCACATAAATACTTGGATTACGACGTTTTAATTCTTCTAACAATATAACGATATGGTTTTTGTTGGCCGAGAATGGATTATTTGACGAATAAAGTATTATATTTATGCTAGACAGTTTTTCACTAGACAGTAGGGCATTTAGCTTAGAAGAGCATTTTTCTTTTGGAACAAATTCTGAATCTTGCGCTTGAAGGGAATTTATAAAATCCTCTTCACAATGGTTAGTGTTACCAAAGGAAATTAGTGCGACATCATCTCTTCGCTCTGTAGCTGCTTTGATGAAGTTAAATCCATCGGGCTCCACGGAATTCCCCAGTACTAAAATCTGAATAGGCTGTGAGTAGTCGCATTTTTCATTCTGCGTATCGAAATTGATACGACAAGAGATTCTAATATGTTCAAACCTATTCTGTTTCTCTAGTTCTACGGTCTCAGGATCTAAAGTATTATTACTAAATCGCCAAGACCAGCCATCCGTTAGCCATGCACTAAATAGTATTAGTGCCAAAAGCAGGGATACACAAATAGTACGGATGGCAAAAGAAAAGTCCAAGGAGCTATTCGTTCGATCTTTTCCTTCATATTTCCGTCTATAAAAACGTTTTTCTATTAACCAATGTAATGCAAGTGTGGTAATAAAAATTGTAAGACCGAGCAGCATTTGCTCAGACGTCGAAAGATCGGAATCTTGTTTTTTGTATCTGTATAGAGAAATGATGGGCCAGTGAGTCAGATAAAGAGCATAAGATAATTTTCCGAGAGCGGCAGAATATTTATTTTCTAATAGCAGCTTTGGTAATCCAGTGACAGCGATTGGTGCACAACCACTTAGAATAACGAGAGCGGACCCGATCGCTGGGATTAGAACAACCCAACCTGGAAAGCTAGTGGTATTTGCCATATTAGCGACGCTAAGGAAAATAAGCAGTAGTCCAATCCAGCAAAAAATACTACTAAGAACTCTGTTTCTCGAAACTTTATCCGTAAAAATGAATACAGCTAGATGTGGTACTAATGCGCCAAGTCCAAACTCAAAAATCCTGAATGGTAAGAGATAAAAGGCGGCTGCTTGATTTACTGGGGTATATATTACGCACCCAATGAAGCTTAGAACCGATACCAGGAAAATAGAGATAGATAAAGGAAACGTCTTAGAAATAGAGCAGAAAAATACGATGGTTAAAGGCCAAAATAAGTAGAACTGCTCCTCTATACCTAAAGACCAAGTATGTAATAGGGGCTTTAATTCAGATGCGGAATCCCAGTATCCAGACTCCAGATAGAAAATAAAATTTGAAATACTTAGGAGTGCTGAGGCCGAAGATCTTCCGAAGGATTGCATATCTATTGGATTCAGGATCAGCAATGATACGACTGCTGTAAAGAAAACTGTAGCAATCAAGGGAGGTAATAGTCTACGAATTCGCCTAGAGTAAAAATCTCTTAGGCTAAAAGTATTTGTTTCTATTTGACCAATTATTAGGCTTGTTATCAGGAATCCAGAAATAACGAAAAATACATCTACGCCGACATAACCACCCTCGAATCCTGGAAGCGAAAGATGGAATAACACGACAGCGAGTACTGCGATAGATCTTAGGCCATCGATATCTGCTCTATAGCGCATGGGCTAAGATTCATTCCTGATTAAGGATATTTTTACTGTATTGTGATTCATGAAGTTTGTTCATTAGATATTGATATCTATCAAGTAAGAGATCCATCATATTTTAGCTGATAATTTTATTGGGAGTGGATTACTTTCTCAGTATCGTTAGTCACAGTCTTAAAGATATCGATGATAGAGAGATTCAAATTATTACAATAGTATCTTTTTATAACAAATCAGAATTGGTTTTTCGATTTTAGAATCATTGCCCCAATATTATTTAACTCACCCTTTAGTAGTATAATGATTTTATATTAAGAAAAGTGCTTTTGACATATTTCTCTGTGATAGTACTAGTGCTGATTTGTTAGTGACTCAAGATTCTTCTCTAAATAATGAATACGTTTTTCCATAGGTTAAATAGCTTCAGTTAATCGAGAAGTGGAGCTTTTTCGTGACACAGATCAAAGTAGACTTACAAGAGTGAGTATTTTTAGAGTACTATGACTATGAAGATTAAAAGCTGGTTATGAGATAGGCCATAAGTGGACAATGTTGTCAGGAAATTAATTCAACCTAATGGAAATAGCTCATCGGAGCTAGATTCAGTAGTGTCTTATCGACCCGGTGAGGGTGCAAGTGCGGAAGTTATGGGGGCATTACGTGAAGCACTTTCGAATGTAGATAATGATCCATCGAAATTGAAACTAGAAACTTTGAGGATGCTGCTAGACCTTGCGAAACGGACCAATTCGGCAACACGCGGGATGGTTTTCGATGTGGCAGTATAGAGTCAAAGCAGGAAAATTATTTAACGGCGCTAATTTTTAACTCTATACTATTTTCTTGTGCTACGTCCCGATTAATATATTTTTTTGGATGATAATTATCCCGATTCTTTCTATCAGCAGTTCGCAGAATGCGTAGGCGATGATTAAATGCTTGGATTGCTGAATTGTGCCCTCTTCTCCAGGGTTCAAAACATGTCCTACATATGTCATCAACTAATGCCCAAGTTAGCTCTTTAGCAGGTGTCAGTTTTCCACATAGCTCGCATCGATATAAAGTAAATTTAGATATCATTAAATTTTGACCTCATCGCATAAGAAGATAATCTTTAATGCGTTATGCTATCATGCAAAATCAAATATGAAGACGCTAAGATAAAATATAGTCGATCATTACTTCTCTGTTGCTCCATTTCTCCCTTGTCAATCTTGAAAAATGAGATGTAAAATTTATACGATGCTGTAAACTTTTTCTAATTCAGGTTAGGTAATACTCGTCAGCATTATCTCCAGATAAGCTCATTAACGCTGACCTAAGTTAAAAGATAAAGGAATAGAGGTCAAACTATGCTGCATGAATCTATTATAGATACCATTGGGAGTACTCCAGTTGTTAGAGTAAATAAAATTGGACCCTCAAGTAAGAAAATCTATGCAAAGATCGAAGCTTTTAATCCAATGTCCTCTGTCAAAGATAGGCTTGCAATTGCGGTCATAGAGGAAGCGGAAAAGCAAGGAATTCTTAAGCATGGACAGACGGTGATAGAGGCGACATCTGGAAATACCGGTATAGCGCTTGCGATGGTATGTGCTGCAAAAGGCTACCCATTTGTAGCGACTATGGTGGAGACTTTCTCGGTGGAACGACGAAAGTTAATGAAGGCATTGGGTGCTAAAGTTATTTTAACTCCTGCAGCAGAGAAAGGGACTGGGATGGTAACTAGAGCGCGAGAATTAGCGGCTAAGTATGGCTGGTTTGAAACAGAGCAATTTCGTAATATGGCTAATCCAGCCTATCATAGCAACACTACAGGACCAGAAATATTGCGAGATTTTGCTGGTTATGAGCTTGACTACTTTGTGAGTGGCTGGGGCACAGGTGGCACAGTTACTGGGGCAGGAAAAGTACTTAAAGCTGCAAGACCAAATATTCAAATAATAGGTGTAGAACCAGAAAAAGCAGCCTTGCTCTCTGGCGAAGAGTGGTCGCCCCACAAAATTCAAGGCTGGACGCCGGATTTTATACCTGAGGTCCTTGATCCTAGCGTGATTGATAAGCTAGTGACGGTGACTGACAAAGAGTCTATGCAAGTCGCAAGAGATTTGGCAACTCATGAGGGAATTTTTTGTGGAATTTCTTGTGGCGCTACGATGGCGGGCGCATTGAAGATCGCTGAAGATGCTCCGAACGGGAGTACCTTCTGCGTCATGTTGCCCGATACGGGAGAGCGCTACTTGTCAACACCCCTATTTGATGAAATATCTGAAGATAGTGATGATGACTGGTTAGCGGAGCAGTAGCAAAAAAACTTTATGGAAGGCCTCTTTATCTAATTTCAGGGGCGGGAAAAGTCCAAGCCCCTGAAAGCATGGCTTCATCAGGACGATAAACTCTAACTATGTAACTCCATCCTCTCATTAGGCCCAAGCAGTTGATCGTATTCTCGGTACAGCCGCCAAAATTTACGGTAATTGAGCCATCGTTGTCAGGAATAGCGTTTCTGCTATCCACGCTTATTTTGCCATATGTACTATTTTGAAAAAAACCGTCTTTATTATAAATAGTGATCGACCAAATGCTGTCAATAGGTGAATTTCGAATTGTTACTTTATATCTATTGATAGGTAGATTTGGTTTTTCTATAAAATAAATAGCCTCTTTTCTTGGCAGTCCTCCCCAGCCTATACTAGCTCCAACAAGAAATTGTAAGGCGTTAACATCTTCCTTCAGACCAAACATTTCTGTCGGTGTTGACATATGAAGCATAAGCTCGCTAAAAATACGATCTAGTTTTTCATAAGTATTAATATCATAGTCAATCCTTGGGAAGGGTCTTTCTGATCCTGCAAAGATGCGGATATTATCTTGGATAGAATTTGCCTTTAGTAGATCTTTTGGGCTCTCTGCATCGACCATAATTCGACCAACTACATATACAAAATCCGTTCCAATCTCTTCTCTATTCAAACTGTGAATTCCATCTCCATGAAACACCTTTTTTGTATAGCCATCGCGGTTGATGATAGAAAACGACAGATATCGATTTTGAATAGATGGTGCCGAGATCTGGGCGCCTTTCTGAATATCGATAACGGACAGGAGATACAGCATATCTCTGTTAACGTAACTGGTTGGCTGCTTATCAGCAAATATGGGCAATTTATTAATATACCAATTATTTATCCCATTAGCTTTAGCGATGACTGAAACTGCCTGTAAATCGAAGGCTACCCTCGAGAAGTTTTCTACGGTAACGGGGGTAGCTTCTTCTTCTTCTTGAGCCTTAACACTACTGACTACCGAGATATAAAGTAAAAAAACTATATTTAATATTGATCGTATAGACATTCTAGATGGGCACTTTCAAAAATAATCTATGATGTTCATCATAACACGAACACTCAATTTGATGCTGTATATTGCAGAAAACGAAGAGTTTCCGCTAATCACATCGATCTATAAGAGGCGCTAAGCAAAAAATGAGCATCACGTATTTTGTAAAAGTAGAGTGGGTAGACCGAGATTATGGCTTTTTATAGTAGCTACTAGCGTGCCATCTTTTCTGCCCTCCCGAACATTAGAGTGCTTTACGCCTTTTTTTTGCAATTCCGATATGGTGAATTTAATATCCGAGCAAAGAAATGCTAGACCCCAAAATCTATCATCTTTTTGCGAATCATTATGACTATTTTGGATTATCTCTAGTGTGAACTTGCCGACCCTAAAAAATAACATGCGCCCGCCCCACCTAGGTTCTATTCTATCTAGAGCGAGACGGATTCCAAGTCCGTGTGCACCAAACCTCTCTATACAATCGTCGAGATCATTACTTAAAAGTACCAGATGATCTATCCCTATAATTCCATGTTTTATTGTCCCGTCATATTGGATAAGTCTTTTCCCGATGCAATTTATATTGAGTCCTCGAGGTTCAGGCAAGATCGGGCTTGATTCAATCAAGAAAGAATCATCTAATAGCGTAATTCCGGTAATCTTAGGATCCCTTAAAAAAGGATTTTCTCTGAGCTCAATAGTGGAATTATTAAAAGCAATGACTGACGAGAGAAGTTCATCAGGGGTAAATTCTCCGAGAAGCGATTTGTATTCAAACTCAGCTCTTTTTAGATCTGGAACTTCAATTGTTATACGTTCAATACCGGTGATCATGCGGGGGATACAGTTTTTTTTCTATCGGTATCAAGATATTTTGGCAAAGGACATTTTTTTAAAATCAAGTCATATGATTTTTGTTTTATGTTCTTCCCAATATTTATCTTTTAAAAGGCGCTTATATAATTTTCCCGTAGGAAGTCTCGGCAACTCATCTTCAAAATCGATGGATCGAGGACATTTCTGTTGAGATAAACGCTCGCGACAGAATATCATAATTTCGTCAACAAGTTCATCATTCGGGATAACTCCCTCCACTGGCTGAATTACCGCTTTGACTTCTTCTCCTAAGTCCTCATTTGGTACACCGAATACTGCAGCATCTAGTATTTTGGGATGTGTTATCAGCAAATTTTCGGTTTCCTGTGGATAAATATTCACGCCACCAGATATAATCATAAATGTATCTCGATCAGTGAGATAGAGATACCCGTCCTTTATGAAACCCACGTCACCGACGGTACTCATTTGACCATCAGCAGAAGTTGAATTACGTGTTTCTTCTCGGTTATTAAAGTAACTAAATGGCGCTGCTGTCTTAAACCATATTTTACCGGGTTTTCCGGGAGGTAATGATTCTCCTTCCTCATCTAAAATATGTAAATCTCCTAATATCACTTTTCCAACACTCCCTTTATTTTTAAGCCACTCCTCACTATTTAATGCGGTAAATCCCATTGCTTCCGTGGCACTATAATATTCGTGAATAATTGGTCCCCACCAGCTAATCATATCTTCTTTGATTTTTATAGGACAGGGTGCGGCTGCATGAGTAACATATTCTAGGGAAGATAAATCTGCCGCCATCTTAATTTGCTCAGGAAGCTTAAGCATTCGACTGAACATACTGGGTACTAATTGTGAGTGAGTAATTCTGTGTTCTCCAATAAGTGATAGGTACCTAGATGCATCAAAGTGCTCCATAATTATCGCTGTGCCGCCAATACGAATAGTTAATCCGACAGCTACCTGTGGTGCGGAGTGATATAGCGGCGCGGGCGAGAGGTAGATCATATCCTCCCGATATTGCCAAAGTTCTTTTAGAAAATTGAATAATGGGAGTGGATCATCGGGTGCTTGTTTTACCAAAGGACGAAGAATACCTTTTGGTCTGCCGGTAGTACCAGAGGAGTAAAGCATGGAGTTTCCAAGAAGTTCCTCATGTATGGGAGAGGTGGGAAAGGCTTTTACCGTCTCTTCAAAATTTACTATTCGATTTCCATCGCCTAGCGCATCCACTACTAGACATTTCTGAATCTTCGGACACGCTTTTATTGCTTCTTCTGCTATAGGAAGTTTTTCAGCGGAAGTGATTAGTATTTTTGATTCGCTATTATTTATTATATAGGCTAGCTCATCTTCTTTCAGATATGAGTTAATACACGTATAATAAAGTCCGGACCGCTCTCCAGCACCGCAGCACTCAAGATATCGGATGTTATTTTCCATAAAAATAGAGTAATGATCTTCAAATTTTAGACCTTCAACCGCCAAAAAATGAGCAAGCTGGTTGCAGCGGGCCTCGTATTCCTTATAGCTTACTCTTTCCCCCGTCTCTGCCATTATGTACGCAGCTCGGGCTGGATTTTTTGTTGCAAAAGTAGAGGGATACATAGTTCTCGGTATTTCTATTCACTATTTACACAAAATAAAAATCTTTTTAAGATTGGCCTAATTAAAAAGGGGATCCGTTAGATCCCCTTGACGTGATATGCCTACCCCTACAGACAGTGTTAGCCATCTTAGGTACGGATAAGACTTAAATTAAGTGATTTCTTAATTTAAAGTTATGCGTTCCACCATCTACTGAGGTTAGAAAATTATCACTAGACATTGGATCACCTCCTCATTTATCAGCTAAAGTAAACAATAAAGTAGCACAGTTTTAGCACTAATTAAATATCTTGAGCACAAAACCAGTCACGCAGATACCATATCTTCCTGATTCACTTTAGGTTTTGGTTAAATTTATTCTTTGTATACTTAAATCTACCGATTTAAGGCTATGTGATTAAATCTTGTTCAAAATGCATGGCTAATTATTATAGCTTTCCGTATTGAAGAGAATTACGATCATTTGACTCTATATATCTGTAAGTTATTCATTTAAATACCGGAGAGGTGGCAGAGTCGCTGAAGGCGCTCTCCTGCTAAATATATCTACTTCTTCATTAGCAGTCCCCCTTAGTCTCCAAAAGTCTTTTTCTATAGGCGACATCTATTTCGCTTGCTCAGCTCCGTGATCCTCCATCAATATCTCACAGCTATTATTTAGCTAAAGGTGAACCTAGTTGGATTGATTGAAATAGGGCGGGGCAGGTTCGGTAGAATTCGTAGTTTTAAAAAGCCATACCCCACACCCTAATTTCGCACCCAACTCTCTATCCCTAACTACCCATCATTCACCCGATTGAGCCAAATACTGCTCAGTTACTAGCGAAAAACAGGCTTCTTAAGAGGAATGAATCCTTTTCAAAAATTTTTCTGGTGCCATTTACCTAGTATACCAAAGAAGAGCATGAGCATTTTTGATTCTATTGTTTGAAAGAACTCTGTTTTTACATCAAGCTTATCAAGTAGATTATCTAAATTAGAGATATCTATATCGCTCTGGTCAAGCATAAAATCCTCTAATGATTTTAGTTTATGTGTCCCTTTTTTTTGTTTTATTTTAACGCCACACATTTGCTCTATGAATTTATATTGAGAATCGTCAACGCAATTTGAGAAGTAGTTACCATCCAATTTTCTATCATCTCTATAGGCGTAACTCAAAGCTTGAATCATATTTTGTCGTACTTGGGCGATGCGCACATCTCCAGAGATCGGTATTGGTAGGTTATTGAAATTGAATATTAGTTTTAGTGCAGATGAAGGTAATGATTCGTTTAAATCAGTGACATTTTCGATATTTATATTTAAGACATTACAGAAATCTTTTACTACACAGTGCTCTTCCATAATTTCGCGAGAAAAATACCTGACTATTACATTGTTCTTAGTTGTAAGTCTCCAAAATGGTGCTAAGAGTTTTTCAAAGGACGGATATGGGTCGAGAGATCCTTCATTAATACCCGTTTTCACTCGTTCTTGAAAAGCGCTAGCAGAGAGTTCAGCTGGGTCTCGAACATAACATACAATTTTGGGTGTCACTCCATGCGTGGTTATAAACTCTATAAGATTTTTCTTCTCACCATCTGTGAGAATACAAATATCTTCTGCACAAATTATAAGTCTTCTACGATCCTGCCGAGTGATCTGAGATTGAAGAGACTGTACAAATCGCTCTCTAAGCTTATCTAGCTCGACACCATTTATACCTTGCGCTTTCCATACGTGATAGTTTCTGTAATCGGAGCTGAAAATAGTGTGCATTGCAATGGAGTGATTGTCATAGCGCAGTCGGGCGTAACAAGTGTCTCCATCATCAAAGTCACGAAGAGCATTTTGTATGGAAGAAGTTCCGGTCTTGTGAACTCCGATATGTAATATTACTTCTTGCATATTCGTTCTTTAAATAGAGACGGTGTACTGGACTTTTCAGGTATGAAGCTTGTAAGTCAACATAGTAAAAAGACCTGACACAAAGTATACATTTGCTTGAATAGATTAGGAAATTCAGCTATCACTAGATTACTTGCCCTTTCTGGGAAGGAGACTTTGGTAACAGGCGCTTCAAGCTATGATACACTTCGCGCGTTAAAGTCTTCGAGTCCTAGTGTCGGATATTTTTCGATCGCTGAGATTGAGGGCATACGCAGGCTCATAGTAGACTATTCAACTTACATACCGGAGAGGTGGCCGAGTGGCTGAAGGCGCTCCCCTGCTAAGGGAGTATACGTTAATCGCGTATCGAGGGTTCGAATCCCTCTCTCTCCGCCAACCGAAATCCTAAAATAGGGATTTAAACTATGTTTCCACTAAGATTTAATCCGAATGAAATCTTTCAACCGCAACTTATTACCATACGTTTTTCTCATTACTGTGAGATAGCTCGGTGGGCACTCGACTTTAGTGGTATTGGATATAACGAAGTAGCGTATGCCGTAGGATGTCATTTTGATCCTGTCGGTACTTTACGCGCATCGAAAGATAGAAGAGCAGCTAGCTCTTATCCTGGTACTGAAACAAATCAACACGATGGCAGACTAAAATTTGGCGTACCTCTTGTGTGCTTAAAAGAGGGAGAAATCCTCAAGGATTCATGGGAAGTACTCAAACATTATGTTGGGGATCTATCCGCTGACTGGATCAAAAAATTCGATACTATGCTTGGTCCAAGTGTGAGAAGAGTTATGTATTGTGAAATCTTACGTCCTGAAAATGAGCGAATATTTATTAACCTGTTCCAAGATTCGACTGAGCTTGAAAACTCTTTTTTAGCCACTGAAAAACAAAATATAGCGGCTGGTATTAAAGCGATGATGAACATCAGCGATACTACTTTATATAAAGATAGACAGACACTGGATTCGTTGTTTTGCGAGTATGATCTATTCTTAGATGGTATTCCCGATATCTCAGCCCATCGAGATACAAATCCAGCTTGGTGGATAGCTGTTAGTAGTCTCACGGGTATTTTACTTGCTGCGCCGAGCTACGGAGGACATTCTTTTTCGCCCTCAACGCTCAGCGAGTATACAGAATCTCATCAAGAATGGGTTGCAGGCCTTCGTGATACAAAAATCGGCAGAAATATCCTGTCCTTTTACCGAACACACAGGGCTAAAAAAATAGACGCATGAGTTCTGAATCGATAGGCTTAGGATAATTCGGTTAATATTTCTTTGCAGCCCTAAAAAAATGATCTGCAACACCTGGGCGCTCGTTCTATTCATCGATAATAATTTGGCCTACTTTCATGGGATATGTGAGAGACCATACCACCACCTTTACAAATATTTGCGCCACTTTAGTGCGTATAGCTTTCCATATCCCACTTATGGAATAAACAAAGTAATTTTGTGCATATACCAGTCAACCTAGAGTTGAAAAATAATTTTTCCTAGGTCATATTTCAGTATTGAGGGGAATCTGCAATAAAAAAATATAGAGGATAGAGAGATGAAAAGTGCGAGGTCTAAATTTCAAGACATATTATGCTGTTTAACAATTAGTGCGGCTTTTGGAAGTCCAGTAGTATTTGGACAAGCATTAGAGGAAATTATTGTAACTGCTCAAAAAAGAGCCGAGTCAATTCAAGACACTCCGATTTCGATCGCTGCGTTTGATACAGAAGAGCTTCAATTGATGGGCGTAGTGGAGATTGGTACTGTTGCTGACTATTTAGTTAACGTCCAAATTGATAAGCAGTCGGGTAGTCTTGATAATTACGGATACAATATCAGAGGTGTTGGAGCATTTTTAACAAATCTACTAAATGACAGTGCGGTTGGTGTTTACCTCGATGGTGTGTATCTCTCACGTAGTACCTCTACAGCATATGATGTCGTCGATCTTGAGAGAATAGAAGTTCTAAGAGGACCACAAGGAACTCTGTATGGCAGAAATACGATCGGCGGAGCTATTAATCTCATTACAAAAAAACCAGGCGAAGAATTCGGTTTTAAACAAAAACTGACAATGGGTAATAGAGATCGTCTACGGTCTAATACTACTATCGATACAGGATCTCTGGGTAATGGCGTATCAGCTATTTTAAGCTACAATATTGATGAGCGAGGTGGGCTGGTAAATAATCTCTACAATGGAACTGAGCAGGGCGAGTTTGAGTCAGATGCATGGCGCATAGCGCTACGGTGGCAACCCACTGACACGTTTACGGCGGATTTAACCTTCGATAAAGCAAACCGAGATAACAATGGAAACCTTTATCAGATTTCCATGATGAGGCCGCTTAATGCTTCTATTGGAGGAGCTTTATCTCAGCAAGCCGCAGCTTACGGAAGTATGGATCGTCTGGGCACAGCGCCGGCATATTATACCTCGGGCTTAGACTCTTTCTCAGATATAAAAATGAAAACTCTCACGTTGGAGTGGACGATTTCTGATCAAATATCGCTAAAATATATTGGAGCTGACCGCGAATGGGAGGGAGGCACTACCGGTACAGACTTTGGTTCATTCCCGTCGGATGGAGTCACCGTGATGGGCGATACAAACCCTTCGAGCCCTTGGTTTTACTTTGGAGCCACTGGCAATCAACCGGTTCCAGCTGGCACACATGTCTCAATTTTTTATGCAAATAGATTATCTCAGAATGATCAGGAGAGTCATGAGCTACAGTTAATCGGTGAATCAGCAGATTCAAAATTACAATACGTTCTCGGTTTATATAGTTTTGAGGAGCAAAGTTACGAGGATAATCCGCAATACTTTACGATGCCAGCCAGCTTTCTTTATGGACAGTTGGACTCGGGGACCCAAGGTTTTCTATGTGGTGCGGAGCTGGTACCGGGATTTGGTCCATGTTTTGGTAAGGATGGAGTTGCTAGTCAGCCAGACTTTGAATACGGCGGTGATTTCGAATCACAGGCGATATTTGGACAGTTCACTTATAGCATTACAGAGGATTTAGATTTGACACTAGGCATCCGTTATACCGAGGATGATAAGAAGGCATTTTTTGCCAATACAAATGTATCTCAGGGAGGCATTCCAATACCGGCAGGAACACGTGTCAATGCCGATAACTCGTGGAGTAATACTAGCGGTGCAGTTATAGCGAACTATGCTATTAATGAGGATATGATGGTTTACGGAAGTATCTCTACCGGATATCGATCCGGAGGGTATACGCCCCGCGGATCAACAGTTGAAGGTTTTCAGACTGGTTTTGACGAAGAGACTGTTACCAGTTATGAGCTTGGAATAAAGGCTGACTTATTCGATTCCAGTTTAAGAATCAACTCAGCGTTGTTTTATGTAGATTATGAGGACAAGCAAGTAGCGAGTTTCGAAGCAGGTACCGGAGGGGCCACAAACGTTATTTATAACGCAGGGCAAGCGGAAATAACAGGTTTAGAGATTGAACTAACGGCGCAGATTACCGATGCAGTTAGACTCAACGTTAATTATGGACATATTGATGCCGAATTCGATGAATTTATCTCTGGAAGACTTGATCCTGTTAGTGGTTTCCCCGCTCCAGACGTAACGAATCCTAGCTTTAATCCAGCTACTCTTGAGGAGGATATTGCAGATACGGCGGTGTTCAGTATGACGGCAGAAAATAGTGCAAGTGCAGTGCTATCTTATGATTTTCCAAGAACGAGTTGGGCAGCTATAAACGCACGTATAGAATTCACATATAGAGACGGTATGGTTTTTCATCCACTTAATGTGCTTTATGATGCGACGGATGATCAAACCTTGTTGAATGCGAGAGTTACTTTTTCAGAAATAGAGATGTTCGGTGGTAACCTTACGATAGCCGGCTGGGGAAGAAACCTTGCAGATGAAGAGCATAGGGAATGGGGCATAGATTTTGGCGGTGCTATTGGACTAATAAATAATAGCTATAAAGAGTTAAGAAGTTATGGGATTGATCTAATCTTTGAACTGTGATGCGATAATTAGTTGGTTAGAGACTAGCTCTTCCATTAAGTCATTGCCCTGCGGGTATTTTCGCAGGGCAAAACAGTATTACAACTCTCGAGGATTCATGATGAGAGTACAATAAGGGTAATAACTATCTGCATACAGTGCCGTAGTCAATATTAAGGCTTGCACCACTCACAAAAGAAGCACGATCACTGCACAGCCAGGCTATACCCTCCGCAATCTGCTCGGCTCTGCCGAATTGCCCGCAGGGTATACTATTTAAAATCATTTCCTCCATATCATCGCTTATGCTAAGCGTTCGCTCCAGTAAGGGGGTTTTGGTAGATCCTGGGAGAACGGCATTTACTCTAATTCCACGCGTCAAATTTTCAGTAGCAGCCGTTTTAGTCAAGCCAAGTAATGCATGCTTGGAGGCACAATATGGCGCCATTGATGGTACAGCAATTAATCCGGCTCCCGAAGAAACATTAACTATGGATCCCATACCCTGAATAAGCATCTGACTTATCTCATGCTTCAAACAAAGAAATACACCTGTTAGATTTACTTGTGTAACTTTCATCCAGTTGTCTAGCGAAGTTGCTTCTATATTTGCTGGTACGCCTGTAACACCGGCATTATTTACTGCACAATCTAAACGTCCATATTTCTCCGCAATTTCTCCGATAACTGCTCGAACCTGCTCTTCGCTAGTGACATCACATTGAAGAAAATGAGCGCCCGAACCAATTTCATGCATTACTCGCATACCAGCAACTTCATCTACATCAGTTAGAACGACCTCTGCACCCTCGGCCTTAAATAACTTAGCAGTTGCCTCTCCGATTCCAGAGGCGCCACCCGTAATTAAGGCTACTTTGTCATTTAATAACATACGAAATCCCTTATAAGCTAAAGTACCGTTTGTAGTCAGAGAACCTACCGTTAACCTGTAATTCTGAAAGTCCAAATTCTTGCAGGGAGTATTGGTGTTTAAATGTTTTTGGTGAATTGATTTCAATCCAATTCTTCATTTCCTCTTCCGTCTGTTTGTCGGTATCTATATTTAGAATTGCACATAAATTCATCGCGACGCTATGAGGATTATCAACAATTTCATGAAAAAAGACGTCTATAAAAGCATTCGAATTTTTCTCTCGTGCCACTATTGTCTTTTCGAGAACAACTGCCCATTGCTCAAGCTGCTGTATGCCCAATTCGTTTGGTGATGCTAACGGTTCAGACATGCGTTTAGCAGATATCACAAGGCTACAAACGGAGGCTATTACCTCCAAAGGGTCTCTATGAATCTGGACCACCGTCGCATCGGGAAATCGCTCGAATAAAAAGTCCATCGACCACATATGGGAGGGATCTTTTAGTATCCAGCGTTTATGTGGATCTTTGGATCCTATTAGTTGCAAGCCAGAAAAATAGTAGTCATAAACGCTGGTAAAGTCAGTCGTATATAACCAATCCTCATAAGCGGGAATGGTTGCATTACTTTGAAAGGTAACATTAGCAAAGCACTGCATTAGCATTAGACGACATTCATCAACTTTATGGGCTGCCATCTCATGAATCATTTTGATATCTGGATTTAATTGATGGAACTCTGAGAGCGCCTTTTGAGCCTGTAAATATTCAGATTTATTCTCCCAATCAATCCTGGAGGGTCGAGGCTGAGGATACGTACCCAGCCAATACTCAAGCCCTTGATTTTTGGGGTGCTGGGAGAGCAACCGATGAAGAAAAGTTGTTCCAGAGCGAGGTAGACCTATTATAAATATAGGCTTGGTGATTCTGTCATCACTATTCTGCGGAAGCTCGACTAAACCCTCTTTTAAATATAATCTTCCTTTAAGGCAACTGACCAACATAGCGTAGGTTATTTGACGGCCCATCTCACTAAAAGTCGCCGTGCTATCGTACGCCTGCGATAAAACCCTTAAACCATCTAAATATCCAGAAGAACCAAAGTCAGTAAATCCTGTTTGAGCCATTGCATCCTCGTGCATTTGTTCAATCGACTCACAAAAGCTGAATGACATCTTAATTTCTCCTTAAAGCGCTAATCTTGGCTACCGCTTCGTCGAGCTTAAGTACCTCTGTTTTAGCCAGTGAATCGCTATTGGAAAAAATCCATCGCATCGCGATACAACCACGATCATGCCCTCCCGTATTTAGCCAATTAGAAATCCTCGGATCTATCGGACTTATAAGAAATCTATATTTACCATCTGTATCTACCACCGCAGTTTCGTGGTTAAAGTGGGTACAAAAATCCAGATAATCCAGTGATTCTAGCCAGTAATTTGTCACTTGAATATTCCAATAGTCGCAGGTGGGTGGACTTAACTCAACAAGAAGTGCGTAGCCCGGGTCTAAATCAAAGTAGCCATTGTGATAACGTGTATTTGGATCGCCATTTGCGAATTCTAGTAAGCTTGGATCAGTTGGAAGAATTTCATTTGGACGCAATTTAAAAGTATTAGTCCAGTGTAAAAATTGCGTAATAACCCCACTAACGAAAAGACCGCTCAAGCTTAGAGCCTCCGACAGCTGGTCAGAATCTAAGGGTATAGCCTTGTGAGAAGGTAAATCAGAACCTATGACTTCTACATTAATCTCTGCCGGTATATTGTTAGCTCGATCGAGTAGCGTCTGCCGAATTAGGAGAGAATTAGTTTCCTTGAGCATGGGAAGCCATGCCCCCTCACCACGCTCTATTGATGCTAGAATTTCGAATGAACCATCAGAAGAGGTTCTCATTTCACTTAGTTGTAGATTGCCGCTGCACTTTAATCCTTTATCTGATCCTAATCCTCCCAAATAAGATCCAAAATTAATATTAAACGCCTCATTCTTTTTTCCATAAATTCGATAATTATATTCACCAGAAATCTTGCATTGACCATACAGAAAATCTGGGTTATCGCCTCCTATTTTTGGAGAATTATAGGATAGTACTGGCCTAAGTGGATCCGATGTTTCAATGAATCTGCCTAATGCTGAATTTACCAAACGAGCTAAATATCGGAATCCTTCGACTCTATCTAGTGGATCATGGGGTGCATTCTCCATAATCTGGTGTCCAGTCACTCGCAATGTATCACAAAAATTTTCCCAGCAAATGGGATCAAAGTAGTCCTGACCTTTATCTTTCATTTTTATCCAACCTCTTTTTATTGGTGATATATTTCTTTTTTTGGTGCATTTGAATATAGTCAACAACCAAGATTGTTTCGTTTTTGCATTTACTAAGATTATTTATTATGCATGACTTTTTTCGGAGGGGATATCCATGTTGATGCGGGATAAAGTTGTAATAATTTCTGGAATCGGACCTGGTCTTGGCAAGGAGCTATCTGTTTTAGCGGCAAAAGAGGGAGCCTCTGGCGTTGCAATGGCGGCTCGTACCCCTTCGAAGCTTGATGCTGTCGAGGGAGAAATCCGTAGCCTAGGATTAGACGTGCCCATTCTAAAAGTCAAAACAGATATTACAAGTCGGGATCAATGTGAACATCTGGTTAGCGAAGTAATTCGCCGCTTCAATAGAGTGGACGTGCTTTTTAACAGCGCGTATGACCCAGGTGAGTTTGAATGGGCTGAAGAGGCAGAGCTTGAGAATTGGCGGCGCCAAATGGATACAAATTTCTTTGGATCAGTTCAATTAAGCCAGTCTTGTGTTCCGCACATGAAGTCTCAGGGTGGTGGGGCAATAGTAATGATTGCGACATTAGCGGAACATAAGCCTATGCTTAAATACGGAGGCTACGCCGCATCAAAGGCAGCTCTGCGTGCAGCTACTAAACAATTGGCATTGGAACTGGGTCCATCAAATATCAGGGTTAATAGCGCTCATATAGGATGGATGTGGGGGCCATCTGTTCAAAATTATTTTGAGTCGCAAGCGATTGAGACTGGTATTGCAATAGAGGATCTTAAGAAGGTCATTATAGATAATATTCCAATTGGTAGAATTCCAGATGATGCAGATTGCGCTAAGGCAGCCATGATTTTAGCGTCCGACTATACCAGCGTCGTGACCGGAGCAGGTCTTGATATTAATGGCGGGGAATTCATGCCAACCTAGCCTCCTTATCTAAAAAACCGAATAGAGCGCCTTATATGTGGACTCATAAGTATCCATATATAAACAACTTCTTAAACATTATAAAAATCGGGAAACTAGGTTTAAGGACACGAGAAACACCTTGGTTCTGTTATTGGAGGAAATATGTTGCAACCACTTCAATCCCGGAAGATTAAGGCAGCCAATAATTAAAAATATCACGGTTTTAGTCACACCTTTTGCTAGACTTCCTTGATGGAGATCTCGTTTGTTTAAGGTATTTGCTTTCTTAAGACGGAATACGAGCCTCTTATCACATGATGAGTACCGAGCCGGTCATATTGGTTATCACTGCTGTAACTCTAGAAGACTTAAAAATATTAGAGGTTACCTAGTAAATATCTGGTCGAATACCGGTATTAGATCAAAAATCGGAAAAGACTACCAAAAACTTACCTTTAATGAACCGAAGGGCTTTCTAGATTTATGGGATGGTTTCCCACAAGTATATTTTGATGATATTAGTGACTGGATCGAAGCCGCGACTCCAGAACCAAATAGGGCGACTGAGGAAGGTTTGTCAATTGATCCAGACTGGTCACTAGCTGACGGACCATTTCTTTTTGACCCTGTTACGGACTCATCCACTGAATTTAAGTCACATCATCTTCATATGATCGAGGAAGTTATAAAGCCGATAGAAAGACCAGAATACAAAATAACTAAAATTGTTCAATTCTTTAAAAGAAGTGAACATCTCAATGAACATGAATTTAAGCATTTATTGTCATGTGACTATGTAAAGAAATTATCTCAAATAGAAGGTTTGACAGGCTTATTGCTAAATTATCGAGACGAAGATATTGATCGTGCAATAAAGGGTTTTTATCCAGATTCTGGGTGGCACTTTTCTAAAGGCGGTATAGCGGAACGATCTGCATTTTGCGATTTATGGGATGGGGCTACAGAAATGTATTTTGAAAATATCGGCACTTTTCATGAAGGAAAAATGAGATCCCCAATATCAGAGAAGCTCATTTTACTCGAAAAGAAAATTTTCTCTTCATTGTGGTATGTGGAGGTGGATGAAAACGTCATCATTCTACCGAATCGTGAGACAGCTCCCGAATTTTATTTCAGGTAAAAAAATGCTTAAAGTATTTGGTTTTGTAAGTCGAAATAGCAATCTGACACATGATGAATATCGAGCAGGTCATGTGGGTTACCATAACTCATATGGTCGTAGGCTGAATAATATCAGAGGCTACATACTAAACGTCCGATCAAATAGAGATCTCGGTAAAGATTTTTCTAAATCTTCACTCATTAAACATATTACCAAGGCGGAACCAGATGATTTCGATACACAATGGGATGGTTATGGGCAATTAAATTTTGATAATCTCAGTGATTATCAAAATGCGCGAGGGCCTGCGAGGGATAGGCCAGGGGTTAACGGGCTGGAATATGACGATATGGTAGGGAAGGTGGGAGATGATTTTAAGTACCTTTATAGTGGATCTCCATTCCAATTTTCTGTAGACGAGCACCTACAAATCGCAGTTCGGCGACCAGAGAAAAAGTTATTCAAGTTAGTTCAGTTTATAAAACGGCCAGATAGCCTCTCGCCAATCCTATTTCGATCATATCTTTCTGGAAGATACTGCTCTCAACTTGCACAAATGACAGGTCTAAAAGGTCTTATTCTTAACTTACGAAGCTCATTAGATGTTATGACCGGATTTTTCGGACCTGATTCTGAAGGGTTTACACCAGAGGGAAAAAAGCGTCGAAACTCATTTTATTCGTCGTGGGATGCAATGATTGAGTATTGGTTCGAAGAATCGAACGATTTTTTTTCAGGTAGACTAAATGAGACCATGAACAACCGTTTAAACTCTATGGAACAAGAGTTTGTGGCGTCTTCATTCTATCGGGAAGTTGATGAAACTGTTGCCGTTATTCCGAACAGACACTGGCCACCGGATTTTTACCACCGATGAGGGACAACCATTTGATTTAGAGTGAGATCAAGGTAGTATTAGGAGAGAATAATAAAGTAGTCAATAAGAGGTTTTTATGCTGAGACACACAATCTTTTTTGCATCCTTGGTTATATCTGCTACATGTTTTGCTCCGCACTATACAACGTATGGTGGTACTAGCTATGACGTAGCACAGGTAGAAAAAGTCAGGACGATGATAGCTTCAGCGCCCGTAAGAAATCTACAAAGGATGTCACCCGATAAACAGATCGACAGTATCAGATCATGGTTAGTATACGGGCCAGGTAAATCTATATTCTCTAAGCTTAATGTTGGTAGGCCAGCTGATGCTCCTCGACTGGTCGTTGATATTGCTCGAGATATGGGAATAAACGTCCAGACTGACGCTTTTAAAAAAGCATTGAGATCATATGCATGGGATAGAAATCCGAAGTGAATAGATCAATGGCGATCGGTATCCTCGGAATGTTGATAATAATAGGCATAATATTATCTGCTTTGAATACCAGCGATTTTAGAACTTTTTTAGATCTTCGTTCATTTCTTTTTATATTTGGAATTAGTGCAACGGCTGCAGTGATAACTGAGCAAGGGATAAAACACAGGATTAAAGTATTTTCTAGAGTGGCAGTATCGACTGGTTGGATTGGCTTTCTTATTGGATTAATCCTAATACTAGGAGATTCAGATTTTGTTAAAAACTCCGAAACTGTTTCCCCAGCTATTTCCATAGCTTTGCTTCCTATATTTTATGGTTATCTAGCGAAGCTTTTTTGTGGAATTTGGCTTAAGGTAATTAAAGTCAGCAGTCGTTAAATAAAGTTTCCCAGCAAGCAATACCTTATTCAAGGTAATTCCAGCGAACCTGAGCAAATGAGGTTTTCGTGTTTGTACGATTTTATTCATATATAAGATACCAAACCAAGTACCCACCGACCCAATCAAGCGTTAGATAATTTGAATACAAAGCGGTAATCTACGTTGAAGTAAAACTAATTTTAGTGAGAATTAAAATGATTGGAGAAACGTCTAACCGCTGGCTAAGTGTCACTGCAAATTTAGGAGTTTTAGTTGGTCTTATATTAGTTATTTTTGAGATGAGACAGAATCAAGAACTGATGAAGGTAAATTTAACGAATCACTACTATTCATCATATGCTCAAGCTGAAATGCTTTTTGCGGGGGAGAATTTGCCTGCTGTTTGGGAAAAGTCATTACTAGATCCTAAGAATTTATCTTTAAAAGAAATGCGGATATTGGAAGCACATACATATGCGCCTATTACTCGATGGATCAATCTGTATCGTTTATCTGAAGCCGGCATTCTAGAAAACAGATTTTGGCAAACGCAAGTTAATGTTGACGCTGGATATTATTTGGGTACTCCTTATGGAAGAGCCTACTGGGACAATATAAAACCGCACGCACTAGAATCAAATTTTATTCCCATGGAACTACTACATTATATTGACGATATACTTGCAGATACGGATCCGCAAGACATGCGCAGATATTTTGAATCAATCAGAGCCGCCATAAAGTAATGCGTGAATTAGTAATTTTAACGATACCAACTAAATGAAGCAGTTTGACTTAAAATTAATATTAGATAGGATCTGTATAATAAGAACAACAAAATAAGACGACTGATTGAATGAAATCTTTTTGTCTCACGTTACTGTTGCTACCATTCTATTCCTCATCACAAGAAAAGCTATTTGACGAGACACTTAATGCATTACCGGACAGTGTCCTCTTTAGTACATCAGACTATGAGGTTTCAGAAATCATTCACTTTACAGGCGGTGATCTTGACAATGGGCATGACTATGCCATGGAGGCCTACTCGGCGTTCGGTGATCTCGATGGTGACGGTGATCCAGAAATTATCTTAAGTGGCTGGGATCTTGGTAATTGCCATGCTGAAGATAAAAGTGAAACAACCCTTAAGATGGATATCCATTTTTTTGAGGCAAATAAGACCAGCACAAATCTTCTGGATCCCGAAGAGTTCTTGGGAACAAGCGATACCCTTGGGACCTCTTTTCTTCGAATACAGGATCTCACCGGTGATAACAAGAATGATCTACTCGTCATGAGCTACAACGAGTGTCCTTTCGATCCCCATCCGGGAAAGTTATATGAGCGCGTGGACTCAGGGTTTATCGAACGTACAATCTATCCAAGCGTTGCCATGCATGAGGGTAGTATTGTGGATGTGAACCTTGATGGCTATCCCGATATTGTTGGCTCAGCCTATACTTTTGACGATGAATCAGCAGGCATAGATACCAGCGTTTATCCAGATAGTCTTTGGATTATTTCGGATGCAGGCATACCAATTTGGATAAACGATGGCAGTGGCAACTTCGAATCCTTTGTTTTGAAGGTTGATAACGCGATCGAAAGGACTAAGGAAGAAAATGATGCAGATCCGCCAAAGTGGATACCTAGAGGTTCAGCAGTTACGGCAGCAGATTTTGATGGCGACGGTGAAGCTGAGCTGGTAGTAGTAGATGTTCACGATGGCATAGGCACGTCAACCTTTGGCACTTCATATATTCTTATTGATGAACTTAAATATGAAGCGAAGCATGTTTACGGTCGAGTAATACCCCTCCCAGAAAGTTATTTTAGACAAGATATGGCGAAGTACGGTTCTGTTCCAGGTAATAAATTTCCAGAAGCGATAACTCACTCAGTGCAAGTTGATCCAATGGATTACGATAATGATGGTGACCAAGATATTTTGGTCAATGTGATGATTTGGACCGATTGCTGTAATTTTGCTGGCGTTTTGCAAATCTACAGAAACGATGGCGATCTAAACTTCACTGACGTTACTGAAGAAGCACTCTATAACTTTAATATTGGAACACAGGTTTCCCATGAAATGATAATCGAGGACATTAATGGGGATGGATTTTTAGATATCATCATGGTTGATGGCGCTGGGATAAAGACAATTCCATGGACTTGGGGGACTGCGGATGGTGGAGCTGGATGGGAAGGTGAGATGTTTATAACTGCACCGAGATCTACCTCTAATCAAATCTTGATCAACACTGGGAATGGAAAGTTTGTCACTGCCTTCTGGGAGGGCTTTGAAGAGTTGCTTAATCAACGACAAGATTTTTATGAAGCATATGGTACTAAGTATGAGCCGTGGGGTTTAAAAAGAGCAATGGCGTATCCCTACATTTTAGGTGATGGGACATTAAACTTTATATTTGGCGGTGAGGGGTATCCAAATGAACGTTTCTATTTTGATACTCGAGCTAAGAGGAAGTTTTATACGGGACCCAAAGGAACGCTATCAGCGGATCAGGGCGCACCCGGCTATTCAGAGTATTACTACCTGACAGAATATCCCGATGTTGCAGCTGCCGTGACCAGTGGTGAATATGCAGACGGACTGGAACATTATCTTGAAGTAGGAAAGGTGCAGGGCTATCAACCCTATGCGCAAGGCTCACATGTGCAAGGTAGTGCCAGTGATGATGTGATTAATTTGTTAAGTGGTGATGAGACAGCGAGCGGTCATGAAGGAGACGATCAAATCAATGGCGGAGCGGGGCAAGATACTGCAGCGTATAGTGATTTGCTCTCAGGTTATCAGGTGACCTACGAGGATACCCATCAATGCACAGTTAAAGATATCGATGTAAGCAATGGTAATGATGGTACGGATGAGCTGCAGAATATCGAGTTGCTTTCCTTTTCTGATGTCACGGTAAAGTGTGATCCGGGGACCGTATGGCGGACCATGCCGGGAGTATCTTGTCGTGCAGTAGATCCAGCTACGAGCATCAAGCTGCAATCTCGAGAATCGGGGTTGACCAATACTGCGGAGAATATGTTGAAGATCATCTGTCCTATTACACTGGAAGTAAACGATGAAAGTACCGATATTAGTGGAGGATGGAAGATTAGTTTATTTGCTGGTAACGAGGGATCTGCAGTATCTACTCTTTCCTGCACGGATTATAGAAATGAGGGCTTTACTGAACACTCCGAGGATAAGCCAGCCTATAGTACTTCGATAGGGGCTGGGGGTTCAGCTAATTTGCTGTGGAATGCAGTACCTGCGGGAAGTGCGGCAAGTTATGCCATTGCCTGTGATCTGCCTTCACAGGGAGTGATTAAATCAATCACCGTTAACCTTCAGTAAGCCCAACTTAAAAGCCTGTCGGTAAAAAGGGGAGTTCGAAAGGTGTTTTCATGTAAGCCGCTAACTGTTTTCAAACTTACTCATAGCAAGCCCCAGGGGCACTAATCATAGCAAGAGAGTTATAGGGAGTTCATTTCTTGCAGAGTTCGTTTTTTAAAGCTTTCTATCAATGAAGATACATAGTTTAGCTTTTCCTTAATACGACTTGTTATTATAAAAGGGTAAGCGTCATTGACACCAATACTTCGGCTTAATTGATTCATAGTAACTGCTAAATCCTGCCAACGATTCAAAATACCGAAAATATCAGTACTACTTGGAGATTCATCAACCAATCCAAGCTCGTAGGCAGTTTCGAGACATTCGTATATTAGTAGGTAATGATTCCAAGTCTCAGCCCAATCTTCTGATGGATGCGAACTAGCGTAAGCACTTATATAGGCATCATGCCAATTATTAGGTGGTCCATTCTCATAATAACTATTAAGGCTCGCCTGATAACTCAATTTCGGTTCGCCAAACACCTCGCCAAAATATTCAGCAAGAGGCAAATGACTAAATATCTTTTCCCAACAGTAGTGACCTACTTCATGACGAAAATGTCCGAGAACAGTGCGCTGTCTCTCATTTAGATTTGATTTGGCTTGCCCCCTAGCGACATCATCAGCTTCTAGAATATTTATCGTTATAATTCCATTAGCGTAACCAGTTGTAACGGGCTGAATTTCATCACTTCCGTCAATAGTGATATTCTCTAGAAAATCGAATAGCAAACCGCCCTCTGGACTTTCCCAACCATTTTTGAGTGGGATACCTAACGTCAATAAAGTATAAAGCAGACGTTTTTTTGCATCCTCAAGCCTTGACCAGCGAAATAAATTAATTTGAGGAGTGGAGCCAGTATTTGTTTGATTTGGAATGGTTCTATTAAACTGACAACCGAAGCATAGCCTATGGTTGCTCTTTTCCGAAACCAACCAATTACAAGTATCAAAATCTATCCAGTTGCCACACTTCCTAAAGATCCTACCGCAACTACTACGGTAATTAACTTCTCCATGTGGTTCTAAGGTAAGTAAAGACATAGTCTCAACGTCAAAACCTACAAATCTTCCACAGGATTCGCATAGTCTATTTTCAAAAAAGATTTCCCCTCCACATTTGCAGTAGAACTTTTTCATGGCGCTAACGGGAGAAACCAGTTGTTAGTTGCATTTATGGTAAGCCGTTCACCGCAATCTTGTAAATCTGCTAAACATCGACGAGTCTCCTCACTTTTCATCTCCCCTGCATCAAAGTAGTACAAGCGCTTTAAACCATAATCAATAGGTCCAATGACCTTTTCACTATTCTTTAAACTCTTTATCGACATCCGGATCGTATTTAAGCAGTAAACTATCGATCGAGGTAAATCTGGATTTAGAACAATAAAGTTTATGGCCGAATCAGAGTCTACCATTGGTCCAATGGATTGCCGATATGCTCCCAAGGCCGATACCGAATCTAGTAAACCCGCCCATATCAGAGCATCGAATGCGGGGTTGCTTCCACTACGGGAGTCGATAGCTTGAGAGACCGCATTCACGACGCGCGCGGTGATATCGAGACGCTCTAATAAATGACCAGCAATGATAAATTTATAAGTATGGTCTCTAATATGAGTAGTCATCAACAAACCATTTAAGGTTTGGCATCGAGTAATTATTTCACTCAGAAACTCGAATCGATTTCGCCGATTGATGGACTTTTCGTTAGATTCAAGAACGAATAAATGGAGCTCATTGATTAACTCCCATAACTCCTCGGGTAAAATACCTCTAGTGGTACGCGCATTCTCTCTAGCTGCTTTAATTGAGGAGCGGATACTCGATGGATTTCCAGTTCTTGTCATAATATAACTAAGTACATTATGCTCTCCCTGATTGAGTTTTAGTGAATCGGGCAAATGATCCGTGCCAAATACATCTAATAACGTTGACCAGGGAAGTTCTGTCCCTTTTGGAAGATCCATTCTTAACTGACTAAGCACATTAACAACTCTTGCGGTGCACTCTGCTCTCTCTAAATAGCGTGCCATCCAAAAAACTCTTTCCGCGACTCGCGATAACATCTCCATATCACATCACCTGCTATCGACTATCCAAGTATCCTTACTTCCCCCACCCTGAGATGAATTCACAACTAAGGATCCTTTACGTAATGCTACTCTGGTTAGCCCACCAGGCGTTACCCAGGTATCGGAGCCAGACAAAATAAAGGGTCGTAAATCGAGGTGTCTTGGCTCGACTTTATTGTCAAGGTAAGTTGGTGCCGTGGATAGTTCAAGTGTTGGCTGCGCAATATAGTTCCTCGGGTTCTTCAGGATCAAGTCTTTGAATTTTTCATGTTCTTTGCTCTCAGCCTTGGGTCCAATAAGCAGGCCGTAGCCTCCGGATTCATTCGCTGGTTTGACGACGAGATCTTGTATGTTTTCAATAACAAATTCTCGATCTATTTTTTTGTGACAAAGGTAAGTGCTAACATTTGGTACGATTGGCTGCTCACCCAAATAATAATTAATTATTTTCGGAACGTAGGAATATATAACCTTATCGTCCGCCACACCGGTACCGGGTGCATTAACGATCGCAACTTTTTCATTACGCCACGCACGCATTAAACCCGGAACTCCTATTACCGAATCCTTACGAAATACCTCCGGATCAATAAATTCGTCATCTACTCTCCTGTAAATCACATCAATACGGACTGGACCCTCCACAGTATGCATAAAGACTTCATTATTCTCATCGACGAAGAGATCATCCCCCTCTACTAGCTGTGCCCCTATACTATGAGCTAAAAATGAATGCTCAAAATATGCGGAGTTAAATATTCCTGGTGTTAGTACCGCCATCACAGGACGACGCGCCCTCCTCGGAGATAGAGTTTTTAACATTTCATACAATCGAAGCGGGTAGTCGTCGACTGGATTAATACTATAGTCTTGGAATAACTCCGGTAGGATCCTCTTGGTAATTTCCCGGTTTTCTAACATATAGGCGACGCCTGAGGGAACTCTGAGATTGTCTTCTAAAACATAAAACGTGCCCTTTGAATCTCGCACCAAATCAGTGCCGCAAATATGTGCCCATGCACTAAACTTAGGCGAAAAACCGATACAAGCCTTTTTGAAATTCGGAGATTCTAAAACTATTTTTGAGGGTATTACTCCATCCGCTATTATCTTTTGCTCATTATAAATATCGTTGATAAACAAGTTTAGAGCCTTGCATCTTTGCTTCAAACCTTCCGCTACTGATGCCCAAGTCGTTGCTTTTATAGCTCTAGGAATAATATCAAATGGCCACTCTCTATTAGTATTGGAATCGTCTGAATAAACGGTAAAACTAATTCCCATGTCCCTTATCGCCAGCTCAGCCGCAGTTCGTCGCTCGCGCATATCTTGAGATGTCATATTCCTGAAAAACTTAACTAGCCCTCTGGATGCGATCCTTGGATTACCCTGCGGCGTAAGCGCTTCGTCATAGAAAAGTTTAGCGTTGTACTTTTCCCATACGGGGTTTACATTTAGCATGATGACTCACTCGGTAAAGTTAAAAGAAAAGCAACTCTTATGCCAACTTTTAACTGAGTGGGGTAGGGCCCTGTCGTTCTGAGCCTCGTCGTGAGATGAATCGAGAATATATTACTACCAAAACTGGTCAAAGACTTAGATTAAAGAAGAAGGATTCAACTTTTATGTCATATAACTTGTATTATCTAGTCAGTTTAAGTTAGTTATTTGAATAAGATGACTACTTTAGATTATCGATCCAGGATCCCGGGGTACTACGGTAGTATTTGGCCAGTTGAATGCGGTGGCCCGCGTCGTCAAAAATTAGTGGCAGGCCTTGGACTAAATTGTAAACCTGACGAGCAATTCTCTTCTACATCGAGAAATACCGGGGGCTGGGCGGTAATGTTAATCCGAAGAGGAGAAGGAGAACTTTTTCTACTTTGCGGTGCTTCTGTTAATGGAAAAATGCCTCCTATTGACTTAAGTAAGCAGTCAGATCAGGACATTTCTAAGGGCTGGGTAGAGAGATTGGATCCGACTACTCTCGAACCTGTAGCCACATCAACCAAACTATCTAGTGGTGGCTTTTTATGGTGTGGTGGTCTCCTAGCACACGAAAATGGCGATCTTTATTTAATAAATGGCAACTATTGTTATCGGTTGAGCCCCGATCTCGTAAATATAAAAGCTGAGGCTAGGCTTCCAGTTGATGCACCATATAATGGCTTATTAGTTTTTCAAGATGGTAATCTCATTACCAAAAACCTGGGACATGCCTCTGAAAATATATGTCTGTTCAGTGTTCTCAGCGCAGATGACTTGTCACCTATCACCGACAATATTGAAGTTTCTGAACCGTGTATGGGACGAATTAGTATTGATCGCATCAATAATGAAGAAGAACATGTTTATTTTACAACTGAGACAACGCTGCGTCGACTGATATATTCGGCAAAATCCAAAACTTTGAAACTTGATATGGACTGGTCCCGAGATTATCAGGAGCCATATCTGCAAAAAAATTCTTCTGGAAGAGTTGGAATGGGCCAAACAGGAGCGTGGGACAGCTCAATTGGTGGGGAGTGGATTTGCATAATGGATAAAGGTAGGCCTCCACCCTGGCGTGATTGGCCATCAGAGGAGAATTTAGGTGCCAGCCCCCAGCGACTATTTATATTTTCAAAATCGGATCAACAGAAGAGAATCGTGCTCTCGTCAATCAACAAAGCTTATGCTTGGAATCCTGGTCCCCCTCTTTATGATCCCGAGCGCAGCATTTTTGTATATTACGATTCGGTATCAGGAATAATAGAAGCCCATTACTTTGATCAAGAATCTTTTAAGTGTGAGTTTCTTTGGCGACATGAGTTCCGTAATACAATTCAAATGATGCTTTTCGTATCTACTGGTGAACTGGTAGTAGAAGATGCGCCAAATGCATTAACCCTAGGGTCTGTGGAAGAAGATCATAAAACCGGAAGGGTAGTAGTGTTACAGATAGAAAGTGGTTTGATTTTGGGTAGCGCATCCACTCATATGCGCAGTTCGTCGGGAATGTTTCTTTGTCCAGGATTCCAGCGAGATTTCTACGTGGCTTCTATAGAAGGCGTAGTCACAAGGGTTTTTCTTCCCCAATAATTAGTAGTATTTACAGCTATGAGCCTTTAGAGCTTAGTAAAATAAGTTATGTATTTGCAGATCTAAATATCCATAATTCAGCAATGCAATAACATCACACCAAATGTTTTCACTTCAGTAAGTAAAATACTGGTATTACATAGAGTTGTTACTGTCAGATCCGAAAAAGCGCATGGATTTCTAGCGATCTCGGTAAATCGAAAATCTAAAAATACCCCGTGCAATTATTTTGAAGTCTCTCAATTTAATTATGAAACGAAAAGACATATGCTTTTGGGTTATCTTGGTTATGCGCATGCAGCCAAAGTCAAGCCAGATCGGTTTGCATATTTATAGTGTGAGCCCAGAAGAGATAGATCTGTCTGATTAGGCCACAGCTCATCCATGAATTTCGCTACAAGGATAAAAGTGCCGATGGCCGCTGAGGAAATTAGTTCTACTTCATCGTCATTTGCAAGCTCGGTAGCAGCAACGGCCAATCGATCGCAGAATGCTGATATTACTCAGGCAAGCGCGGGTTCAAACACTCAAAATAGAGATGCTTACATAGCTAGTGGACCCAAGAATGACTTAGCGCTCTATGGTAAAGATGGACTTCAATACGGTGGCGCAGGACAAATAAAGAGTAGTGCGGACACAAACGCAATAGATACTCAACAGCTTGACTATGAACTTGAAACGAGCAGGTTAGATACAAAGCGAATAGCATATGAAATTCAAACCGAACAAATTTATGCTGATAGAATACGATATGAAACTGAAGTAGCCCTCATGGATAGTGAGAGAATTCGTCAAGAAGAAAAGTAGAATGCAAAATCACTCTGTTTCTAATTAGAGTAGTTGGTTCATTGAAGGTTCTGCCTTCAAATCTATCTGCATTAAGGTTATTTGCACATGTACGTTACGATTATTATATAACGTACACGTTGGATCCTAAGTAAACTTATTCAATCCTAAAAGCGTGATCTATTTACTGAGATGGAAAAGATACTAGTTAATAAGTTACTTCAATTATTTTTGTTTAATTAGGATAGAATCAATGCTCCATATACCTGGCCCCTTGGATGCTAGAAACAAGAAGATGAAACAGTATAAAGCAGAAATTTCTCCATGATTTACAATCGGGAAGAAGCCATTGAGTCCATGTGCCCACCAGTATGCGAAAGCCATAGTTCCACTGCAGAGAAAAGCAATTGGGCGAGTTAAAAATCCAATCATTATTAATATTCCGCCAATTAATTCAATACCGGCGGCGGAGTAAATTAGAGGGCTTAACGGGTATGGAAAGTCTATTGGAAAATTAAATAGTTTTTGTGAGCCATGCCAAATAAATAGGAAGCCGGCAATGATTCTCAAAAGTGCATACGTCTGTTCTTGATATTCCTCAAGAAATAGTTCGAGTTTATTCATGATGGTTACTCCTAAACGTCTGTCTACTGATAGTTTTATCAAACTGGTTTAGACTTTAAAAAGTCCAAACGGTTAAAAAAAATTAACTAGTAATCTTCACCTGGTAAATGATTTTCGGTAACTAGTTTACTATAATTTTACCAGTTTGAGCTTACTCAAACCCTGATATGCCTGCCGAACAAGAAGATTTAGAATATGATTTGAGCACCTATCGTGCACAGAGTATTTTATTAATTATTTCGAAACTTAAGTTGACTCTTGTCAGAGCAAAAATATATTCTTTTAGACTCTCGACTCATTTTTCAGTCTCTGAGGTAAAGCCGGATTAATCCGCGAAAGCACCTACTTCTCACCAAAAAGCTTGAGTTTTATCAGGTATCAATTAATCTTAGTTTTTTTTAAAGATTCTCGCGATGAAACTTTTCCTTATTCCTATGACGCTATTTCTTTCGACTCCTAGTTCTGCAAGTGAGACTGAAATTATTCCCGGAACGAGTTGTATTTTTGAATCTGCCTCAGAGAATGCATCGATACAATTTAGAGAATCAGGGTTGACAAATTCGGACCCTGAAATGACAAGTGCGGTCACATGTCCAGTTTTTCTGGAATCTACTCAGGTGAAGTTGAACTATTTGGCGACGCTAGAAAATATAAGTCTTCAAGTAAATAATAATAGTGAAGAACAGATTGTCATAGAGTGCAACTTAAATGAACAAATTGGGCAGGAATCAAAGAACTCATATTTTCAGAGAATTACTCTAGAATCTAACGCTCTAGCTTCTGTGCGTTGGGAAGAAATTGGAATCAGCTCTAATCTAAGTACATTCTCCGTACAATGTTCCTTACCAGCTAGTGCCACAATCGTATCTTTATTAAATAAAACCAATTCAAGTGTAGATAATTCATGTGCTCAAGAAGAATTTTTTTTACCCTATAAAGATTTCGTATCAGCCAGCTGCGATGAGCAATATGTAAATATAACTTCTATGACTGGCTTGCCGAAGCTTAATAGTGAGGATCAGAGAGATCGACCAATGGTTGGTATTACTGCATGGATAAATCGTGTAGCAGTTCCTTTCCTATTTAATTGGAAAATCCCGAGAGTTCCCCAGATTCAAGATTCTTACTCCTTAGCGACGGCTAGAGGTCCAATTGCCTTTGCTATAAACGGGGTGCCTATCTTTCATTATGAGAGACGACCAGATGTCTCGACCCATCCAGATGATTATGAGGCTGGATCAGATACTGTCCTGGCTGGAGAGCTTGATCAATGTGGGGGGCATGCTGGGCAAGGGGAAGACTATCACTACCATTACGCACCAGTATGTCTACTTGATGAACATGATCTTAATACACCTATCGCATATGGGCTTGATGGAATCCCAATTTATTACGGATCCGGTGGGACAGACTATTACGGTAGTTCTCGTTATAATGAAATCAACTTAGTTGACGAAAAAACGTTAGATCTTTGCAACGCAAAATTAGATTCAGCCGGTAGTTATCGATATTACACTACTAGCTCCCCACCCTACCTTATAGGTTGTCACAGAGGCGTTGTCGATTCATCACTGCAAATTAATGTTCCACCATTTCCCATTCGGCGGCAAGGAACTCCTGTTCCAGAAGGATCCGGAGAATTTGGAGAGGCAGTGCAAACGATAGTTACAGACTTTTATCAGGATGCCCAAGGCTACTATCATTTAGAACACGAGGTTGCAGGGAATACAGAGGCAGTAATATACAAAAAAATAAGCGAAACAGAAGATTGCTGGGAATTTGAACATCGAAGTGATGCAGAGATCTCTGGCACAAAACAAAATGCTTGTAGGTAATTTCACCGTATATTTTCATCTCACTTCTTTGCCAAACTTATACGTAGTTGTAGGCTTTACCTTGGCCGCAGTAACAATATGATTTGGAAGAGATACAACTATTAGATTCTCAGAGTGCTGCCCTGTTATTCAATATAACAAGCATTAGATGTTTATATAATTAAAAGGAATTATCTCGATGTAATATTTTTTTAATGGTTAGAATACATATCACCATGGTATCTTATCGCCCTTCCAATCTAAATAATCCAATGTTCCGTCATGAGATATTGAGTTCATTATATTTAATAGTTGTGAAGCAGCATAATCAGTAGAAAAGATTCGATCTTTGGGGATATTTTTCTGAAAAGGTTTCGATAGCTTCGTATCAACGGTTCCAGGATGGAATGATATTAACTTTGCCATTCGATTGCGCCTAGCGTACTCAATCGAAGTGGTCTTTAGTAACATATTCAAAGCTGTCTTTGACGCACGATAGCTGTACCACCCTCCCAGCTTATTGTCATCTATACTACCTACTCTAGCATTGAGTACCGCTACCACGGATGGAAGATCTTTACTTAAAAAGTTGATCAGTTCTGCTAGCCAAAGCATTGGGACTATTGAATTGATTCGGAAGATACGCTCCATAGAATCTGCAGAGATATGCTCTAGGCGTCTTTCTGGAAAAACTTCATCCGAGTGAAGAATACCGTTACATATAAAAATTTTTGTTATGTCAGAGCCACGATTAAAAACTTCCTCTAAAACTTCCCTAATACTCTCTTTCTCGTTGTCACAGGTATAGTGATGCAGTATCGAATCATTAGTGTTAGATCTATTATCAAAAGAATTCCTAGAAACTAAATGGATATTTTCAAATTCTTCGGATTTCTTGAGGACCCCAGCGATACCCTGACCTATATCGCTACCGGCACCTACTATCAGAGCGTCATTTTGTTCCATTTGGCTTCAACATTTTTCTAGCCTAATTAAATAACTACAAGATATTGTTGCGGTTATTTTTTTGGTAACCATACCCCTCGAACATTACATTTAGGTTAGCAGAAAAGTACCCTTCATAATGCCCCAGTGCCCTGGATAACTGCAAAAGAAGACATACCGCTCGGATGCCTTCATCTTCTCTGTAGAAAAACTGATGGTGGTGGACTCTCCGCCACCGATCAACTTGGTGAATGCAACTACTCTAGAATCTCCTTCAGCGATATAACTATTTGCAGACCCTGCCATAACACCATCAGACACCACCCCTCGAAAATCTACTTCCTTCGTCAACACCCAATTATGACCCATACTCGCTCTGGGTAACCTCCCGGTGTGATGTAGAGTAAGCGAAATTACAGAACATGATTGCTTGGCCACAATTTCAGCGCTGCTAAAGCGCATGGCGTCGTCAGCAGAGAGAACTACGGCACAATCTGCATCGTCAGTTTCGGCATATGATTGGTTATGAAGAACCACGCTTAATGCTAGGATCACCGGCAAAATTGCTTTCACGATCGAGTAAGGTCCAGCGGTACCCTGCACCAGCATTATAATGTCATCTTCGAGGGAGGCATGTCTATGCTCGACGCCGTTAGAAACTTCCCGTTCGGTAGGTCCCTAGTTATCATCGTCAGATCTGACTACGGCGAGCTTCTTCTCTTGGACAGGGCGTACACCTTGCTTGATCTTTTTGAACCGCCATCTCAATTCGTCAATAAAGAACAAAGCTATGAAGAACGTTGACAGGACGAAGAGTCCCAGTCGGACCACGAGACGTTCCGCCTTTCTAACCGGTTGCTGCGTGACTTTTCCCCCGCAATTGAAGGGCTGTATCGAATGACTATATGACTGCACTTGTACTATTCTCCCAAATATCTCTCAAACGGAACGGCTAAAAAAGCCCCACTAGAGCCTTCCGCTTGGCTCGTTTCGTGGGGTGGGTAATGCTGCGCACGCGCAGAGGGTTTGAACTGTATACAACATTTGCTCCATCGCTATATCGTGTTCCCTATAATAGTTGGAGCAACGCATTTGCGACCACACTCAACAAAACTGCGGAGATAGAGTAAATGCCAATGGTATTTAAAGTTCGGTAAAACATTATGTTCAT